>JBKGUS010000312.1:0-2917 GCA_046462295.1 Thermoleophilaceae bacterium
ATGCCCGCTCGGCGTGCTCCGCGCGCGTGGCCAGGTCGCCGTAGAGGAAGACCGGCACGTGCGCCTCCTCGCCGACCAGAGCTGCCGCAGTGAGCGCCTCGGCGGAGGCGGCGCCGCGCCGCTCCTCGTCCTGCCAGACGACGGGCATCACGTCAAGGGCGCCCACGTGCGGATGGATGCCGTCGTGCTCGCGCAGGTCGATCTCCTGCGCGGCCGCGCGGGCGAGACCGACCAGGCCGGCGGCCAGCTCGCCTTGGCGGGCGGCGAGGGTGTAGACGGCGCGGTTGTGGTCGGGGTCGACATGGAGGTCGAGCACCCGCGCGGGCCCGACGGACGCCTCGAGCCGCTCGAGCACGGCCCGGTCGCGTCCCTCGCTGACGTTCGGGACCGCCACCAGGAGCGGCGGCGCGCCGTGATCGGCGACCCAGCGGGCTGCGCCTTCCGCGTCGCCGAAGAAGACGTCTCTGACGATCCGGCCTTCCTGCACGAGGACCGCCTCCGAGTACGGCTGGCTGAGACCGACCCCGCTCAGACGCGCGCGGCCCCCCATGGACCCCCGGACCACCACCCATCCCCGTGCGGGCACGATCTCCTCCGGCTCGAAGCGGAAGTCGGGGAAGTGCTCGAACAGGTTCGTGATCCATGTCCGCAGGAGCGCACGCGGGACGACCGCGGTGTCCGGGAGCTGGAGTCCCCGGAGGTCGATCTCGGCGTCGTCGGCGAAGAGCGCGAGCACGGCGTCGTCGTCACGTCGACTCCAAGCGTCGATCGAACGCCTGACGATCTCGACGGGGTCGTCGCCGGCCATCGCCGAGCAGTATCGCGCGCGGCACCCAGTCCCCCGCTCTAGACTTGCTCCCTCACCCGGCTCCGTAGCTCAGCGGTTAGAGCGCACGACTCATAATCGTGAGGTCGGTGGTTCGAATCCACCCGGAGCTATCGCCTCGTTTGCAGGGATTACCGGTGGCGTTCGGTGTCCTTGCGTACCGCCTCAGACGGCGTCGGCGTCCACCAGGCGTCCACCATCTTCCCGGCGGGCCTGCTCGATCTGGTTCTCGGCAGCCATGATCGGCTGGCCCTTCAGCTCGCGGATCACATGCGTGTACGTGCCAACGGTCATCTGAGGTGAGTGGCCCATCTGCTCGGCCAACTCGGGGATCGACATGCCGGCGCGGATCTGAAGCGAGGCGAAGGCGTGCCGCAGGTCGTAGGGCGGCAGGCTCTCGATCCCGGCCTTGGTGCGCGCCGGATGCCAGGTGCGCTGGCGCCAGTTCTGGTAGTCGTGGAGACGCCACGGATCACCGTCCCGACGTGGGAAGAGCAGCCCTTCGCGGATTCCGTGAGCGAGCATGTATTCACGCACGTCGTGGCGCACTGGATCGAGGAGGTCGATCGCGCGCGGGTGGAAGCCACGCACCTTCTGTCCGCCGATGATCTTGCCGTCAATATTCCGCTGCTCGACGAGCAGGGTGTTGCGCCGCACGTGCCGCACCTCGAGCGCCAGCAGCTCTTCGGGCGCCCGAAGTCCCTCGTATGCGACGAGCGACACCATCGTGGCGGCGTAGAGCTTCTCGCGCGCGAGCAGCTCTGCTCGGATCGCTTCCACCTGCGACGGTGCGAGGCACACCACTGCGCGCTCGCGCTTGGCGGCCGGCTTCTTCACCGCCTTGACCGGATTCGTTGCAACCCACCCCCAGCGGATCGCCTGCTCGTACATCGCCTGGAGAACTACGAGCGACTGGCGGACGCTGTGGCGCCCGACTCCGGCGGCCTCCAGCCTCGCCCGGAAGTCGGCGACGATCTCGGGATTGACTTCGCCAACCGGTAGCGAGCCGAGCCTCGGCTCGATGTGGTTGACGAGCATCCGCTTGTATCCGATTCGCGTCCATTCGGCGAGGTTCGGGACAGCGTGCTTCGCCCACCACTCCTTCGAGAGGTCACGCACCGGCCGCTTGCGCTGCTCGTATAGCGCCAATTCGCCCATCGCCCGCCTGATCTCGAGGTTCGCCGCGAAGGCCTCGACCTGCTTCTTGCGGGTGCCGCGCGGGAAGGTCTTCTGGCGCCGGGGTGAGCCACGCCCGGCGACGTACCAGCGAAGTCGGTAGCGGCCGTCCGACAGCTGCTCGATGTTCACGCGGCGTCGCCTCTTTCGATCGCGCTCAGCTCCCCCGCGAAGCTACCCGACCCGCGCGCACGAGTCGAAGCCGGCGTGGGCTCGTACGACGGGGGGTCTTGGTATGCCCGCACGCGATTGCGTTCCTTGAGCGCATCGAGGTCCCCGCGCGGAATGCGCTTCCGTTTGCTGCCTGGAAGCTCGTAGGCACCGGGGAGCTCGCCGCGTGCGATCAGCCGATAGACGAGCGTGCGGGAGCAGCCCAGCTCACCGGCGGCCTGCTGCGGACTGAGATCCATCACGGTGCACCCGTCGCACGCGCAGGAGGAACACGTCGGCCGCACCGGAGGTGGCAGTGTGCGGGCGATCGGAAGGCTCGGATGGGCATATGCCTCTACCTAAAGAGAGGCCCGCACCTCCGAAGACGGACCCCCCTCGCCGCTGCGGCCGGAGCGGGCCGCAGCCGAGGAGCCGCGCGAGTGAGCATGCACGAGGCCGGAGGTGGCGGCATCGCCGACACGGCCCCGCAGCAGCACGCAGCCGCCCCGCCACACACGCCGAGCCGACACCAACAGAACCGATCGAGCCCAACGACAGCCGACCCCGCCTTCCGCCGCTGTCCTACTCCCAACTCCTGCCCGCCCCGACCCCCGCCTGCCTCCGCGTCGCCTCGATCGCTCACCCACCGGCTCTCACAACGACACCAACCCACGCATCACACACTGCCCCCGCCCCGTTGCCGCCGCCCCGCCCCCGGCCTGTTTTTCGCTTCACGCCTGGGCTTTCGAGGAAGGGGGCCACCGC
>JBKGUS010000313.1:0-5591 GCA_046462295.1 Thermoleophilaceae bacterium
CGGGAACGGGCCCGCCCCCACGCGGGTGGAGTACGCCTTGGCGACGCCCCAGACCTCGTTGATGTCCTTGGGCCCGACGCCCGCGCCGGCACACGCGGCACCGGCCAGCGTGTTGGACGACGTGACGAACGGGTACGTGCCGTGGTCGATGTCGAGCAGCGCGCCCTGGGCACCCTCGAACAGCACGAGCGACTCGCGGTCGAGCGCGTCCCATACGATCCGCGTGCTGTCGGCGATGTAGGGCTCGAGGCGGTGGCCGAAGGTGCGGTACTCCTCGGTCATCGTGTGCAGGTCGAGGATCGGGTCCTTCGCGAACGGCCGCAGCGACAGGCGCTTGGGCTCGAGCGCGGCCATGATCTTCTTGCGCAGGATCTTCTCGTCGAGCAGGTCCTGCATGCGGATCCCGAGCCGGGCCGCCTTGTCGGCGTAGCAGGGGCCGATGCCGCGGCGGGTCGTGCCGATCTGGAGCTTCCCGAGCCGGGCCTCGCCCGCGTGGTCGAGCAGCTTGTGGTACGGCATGATCAGGTGGGCGTTTGCCGAGACGCGCAGGCCGCTGAGGTCGATCCGCCGGCGCGACAGCTCGCCGATCTCCTCGGTCAGCACCTTCGGGTCGACCACCACGCCGTTGCCGATGGCGCACAGCTTGCCGGGGTAGAGGATCCCGGACGGGACGAGGTGGAACTTGAACGTCTCGCCCTCGCGAACGATCGTATGACCGGCGTTGTTGCCGCCCTGGAAGCGGATGACGAGATCGGCCTGCTCGGCGAGCAGGTCCACGACCTTTCCCTTCCCCTCGTCGCCCCACTGGGCGCCCACGATCACGAGACCAGGCATGGCGAGGAACGAGTGTAGGCGCCCTTGACCGCCGCAGTATCGGCGCGTATCCTCAACCACACGGTTTATCAACCAACCAGATGATCACGACATGGCGGTAGACCAGCTCAGCACGACCTTCGCGGCCCTCGCGGACCCGACCCGGCGCTCGATCCTGGCGCGCCTGTCGGAGGGCGAGGCCAGCGTCAGTGAGCTGGCCGAGCCCTTCCCGATCACCGTGCAGGCAGTGTCGAAGCACCTCAAGGTGCTGGAGCACGCGGGTCTCATCGCGCGCGGCCGCTCGGCGCAGCTGCGACCCTCGCGCCTCCAGGGCGACGCCCTCAGGGAGGCAGCCGACTGGCTGGCCGGGTACCGAGGGTTCTGGGAGGGCAGCCTCGACCGCCTCGGCGACCACCTCCACGAGATGCAGAAGGGGACAAGGGCATGACCGATACCGCCACCGCGCAGCAGATCGAGATCACCCGCGTGTACGACGCGCCGCGCGAGCTCGTGTGGAGAGCGTGGACCGAGCCCGAGGAGCTCGTGGAGTGGTGGGGCCCGCCCGGCTGGAGCACGCCGCTCGAGACGGTGACCATGGACGTGCGGCCGGGCGGAGACTTCCGCCTTGTGTCGGTGTCCGCCGACGGGGTCGAGATGCCGGTCGTGGGCGTCTACCGCGAGGTCGTCGAGCCCGAGCGGCTGGTGCTCGACGAGCCGGCTGAGCAAGCGTGGCATGAGGGTGCCGAGAGCGTCGTGACTTTCACCGATCTGGGTGGCGGCCGGACCGAAGTGGCCATCCGCGCGACCATCCAGACCACGGACGAGATGCGCCAGACCGCCGAGCGGGGCATGAGGGACAGCTTCGACCGCCTCGCTGAGCATCTCGGCGGCTGAGATGGACTACCGCTTGGAGGTCGTCGTGGTGCCGGTCTCGGACGTGGACCGCGCCAAGGAGTTCTATGCGGGCAAGATGGGTTTTGTGGTGGACCACGACACGAGCTTCGGCGATGGCATGCGGGTGGTGCAGCTCACCCCGCCGGGGTCGGCCTGCTCGATCGCGATCGGCACCGGCATCGCGCCGATGGAGCCGGGGAGCGTGAAGGGGCTCCAGCTCGTCGTGACCGACATGGACACGGCCTATGAGGAGCTGTCGGGTCGCGGCCTCGAGCTGGGCGAGGTGCAGGAGCTCGGGCAGCCGGGCAGGCCGGGCTTCAAGTTCGTGTTCTTCAATGACCCCGATGGCAACGGCTGGGCCGTGCAGGAGATTCGACCATGACCCTCGTGACAGGCGTCGACTTCACGATCATCCCGACCAAGGACATCGACCGGGCGGTCGACTTCTACGAGAACGTGCTGGGCCTCGAGAAGTCGAAGCAGTGGGGCGAGATGCCGGCCCACGAGTTCGAGACCGGCAACCTCACCATCGCGGTGGTGCAGATGGACGCGTTCGGCCAGGAGTTCAGCCCGCACAGCGCGCCGATCGCGTTCCGCGTGGACGACGTGGCGGCGGCACGGACCGAACTCGAGTCGCGCGGCGTCGAGTTCAAGGGAGAGACGATCGACAGCGGCGTGTGCCACCAGGCGATCTTCGAGGACCCGGACGGCAACGCCCTGGACATCCACCACCGCTACGCGTAGGGGGCGCTCAGGCCCCCCGGGCGGTCATGCGGAGGTCCTCTCCCATGATCGGGAGGGGGTCGTCGCAGATCTCGATCAGGCGGGAGACCGTGCGAGACCCGATCTGCCGGCGCATCCGGACGATCGGGTCGTACTCGGCGACGAGCTCCTGCTCGCCGACCTGCGTGGTCACCCGCTCCACCCGCTCGAGGATGCGGCGCAGCTCGTCGAGGTCGCGCCCTGACACGCGGCCCGAGGAGACTGTGTCGCGGAGGCTGTGCGCGCTCGCCCGCAGCGCGGCGCCCGCGCTGTCCGGATCCAAGTCCGGGATGTTCGTGGTGACGACGATCGAGCGCCTGTCCTGCCAGCGCTCGTTGACGATCGAGTAGAGCTGCTCCAGCACCCACTCGGTCTGCTTCTCCGCGCCGAGGTCGTCGAGCACGAGCAGGTCGACGGTGCAGAGCCGCCGGAAGAAGCCCATGTAGCTGTCGCTCGCGTCGCGGTCGAAGGTGCGCTTGATCTCGGCGAGGAGGCGCGGCACGGGGAAGACGGCGTACGAGCGCCCCGCATCCTTGGCCGCCTTCGCCACCAGGATGGCCAGCGACGTCTTGCCGGTGCCCACAGGCCCGTCGAACCAGAGGCCTCGGCCGGCCTCGAGATTCTCCTCGATCGAGCGGGTGAAGGCGCGCACCTGGCGGAGGACGGCGCGGTCCAGCGACACGATCGGCTCCCGCTCGAACGACACCTCGAGAAAGCGTCGCCCGATGCCCGTGCCGATGCCGCCGGTCGCGGCCCTCCGGACCCTCTGGTCGCGACACCGGCAGGGGCGGGACTCGTTGGTCTCCTCGTCGAGGATCCAGGTGGAGCCGTCGCACTCGCCGTAGGGGCAGGCGGCCTGCTCGTCCGCCGGCGCCTCGCGCAGCACCTCAGAGCACCCCGTCCCCGGCCGGGATCGTCTCCCCGGCGCGCTCGCGGTAGAGGTTCGCGAAGCGCGGATATTTGGACAGGAAGGTGAGGCTGACCTCCCCGACCGGCCCGTTGCGGTGCTTGGCGAGGATGATGTCCGCTTCGCCGAGACGCTCCGACTCCTTGTCGTAGTACTCCTCGCGGTAGACGAACATGACCACGTCGGCGTCTTGTTCGACCTGGCCGCTTTCACGCAGGTCGGACAGCATCGGGATCGGCGGGTTGCGCGACTCGACCGCGCGCGAGAGCTGCGACACCGCGATCACCGGGATCTCGAGCTCGCG
The DNA here is from genome assembly GCA_046462295.1 of Thermoleophilaceae bacterium. Lineage (GTDB taxonomy): Bacteria > Actinomycetota > Thermoleophilia > Solirubrobacterales > Thermoleophilaceae > JACVRW01. The sequence goes on from JBKGUS010000313.1 coordinate 3,681, forward strand.
AGCGAGGATCTTGAGCCCGCGGCTCATCTGACCGACGGCCTCGACGCGGCTGTCGGCGCGGCCGTCGGGGCGGAGCAGCTGTAGGTAGTCGACGACGATCAGGCCGAGGCCGTGCTTGGCATGGAGGCGCCGCGCCTTGGCGCGCATCTCGAGAACGCCGATGTCGCTCGAGTCGTCGATGAAGATGGGGGCCTTGGCGAGCTTCTCGACGGCACGCAGCACCTTGGGCCAGCGATCGGCCTTGACGCGCCCCTTGCGGAGCTCGTCGCTGGAGACCTTCGCCTGGGAGGCGATGAAGCGATGCGCGAGCTCGGTCTCGGACATCTCCAGCGAGAAGAGAGCGGCGGGCCGGCCGTGGTCGATGGCGGCGTTCTCAACGATGTTCGTGGCCAGCGTCGACTTTCCCATCGATGGCCGTGCGGCCAGCACGATCAGGTTGCCGGGCTGGAACCCGCCGGTGAGCTCGTCGATGTCGGTGAAACCGGAGGGCGTGCCGGTGAGGCCTACGCCCTTGCGCGAGAGCTCCTCGAGCTTGTCGATCTCCTCGTGGAGGACGTCCTCGATCGACCGCATCTCGGCGAGGCCGCCCTCGTGGCCGATCTTGAAGAGCTCCGCCTCGGCTCGCTCGATCAGGTCGCGCGGCTCGCCGCGGTGGGCGAGCACCTCGGCTTGGATCCGGCGGGTCGTGTCGAGGATGCCGCGCATCAGCGCGTCGTCGCGGACGATGCGGGCGTAGTCGAGGACCGCGCCCACGGCGGGGACGACCGTTGGCAGCGAGTGCACATAGGCATCGCTCCCGGCCGCCTCGAGCTCGCCGTGGCTGCGCAGGTCGTCGCAGACCGTCAGCGCGTCGACCGCCTCGGGCTCGGCCTTCTCCTTCAGGCGGATCATCGCCCGGAAGATGAGCTGGTGGCGCGGCCGATAGAAGTGGTCGGGCCTCAGCCCGACCTCGAGCAGGACGCCGTCGAGCGCCTGCTCTGTGAGGAGGATCGCCCCGAGAACGGAGGCCTCGGCCTCCTCGTTGTGGGGAGGGACGCTGCCCGCTGACTCAGGCGGGGCGGCGACTGCCACGGGGACGCGCTATGCCTGCGGAGTGACGATGGTCTTGATCTCCGCCGTCACGCCGTCCGCGACCTCGACGGTGACCATGTGCGTGCCCGTTGTCCTGATGGCGTCCTCGAGTTGCACGCGCCGCTTGTCGAGCCGCACGCCGCGCGCCTGGCGGATGGCGTCGACGATCTCCTGCGAGGTGACCGAGCCGAACAGCCGGCCGTCGTCACCCGCCTGATGGGAGATCGTGAGCACCGTCTTGCGCAGCAGCGTCGCCGTCTCCTCGGCCTTGGCGGCCGCCTGCTCGGCGGCGCGCTCGGCCGCCTCGCGGCGGCGCTGCGACTCCGCGATGGCCCCGGCCGTGGCCGGCTGGGCGATCTTGCGGGGAACGAGAAAGTTGCGGAGGTATCCCGGGGAGACGTCGATGACGTCACCGCGCTCGCCGAGCGTGTCCACGTCCTTCAAGAGGATTGCCTGAGCCATGCTTGGTCCCGTCGCTTACCTGTCAGCGACGTACGGCAGGAGGCCGAGCTCGCGCGCCCGCTTGACCGCGTTCGCGAGCTGCGACTGGTGGCGCCGGCACGAGCCGGTGACCCGCGACGAGCGGATCTTGCCCTTGTCGCTGATCGCACGGCGCAGCGACGCCAGGTCGCGGTAGTCCACGACGTCGACCTTGTCGCGGCAGAACGGGCAGGGCTTCCTGCGCCCGCCGGTCGGCGCGCTCTTGCCGCGACCGCGCCGGCGGTCCCGGGTCGTCGTTGGTCCACGCTGCTTCGCCACTTGGTCTCCTGCGTACTCGCTACTCCGGGGTCAGAACGGGATGTCGTCGTCCGGTCCCCGGGCGCCCGCCGGCGCCGGCTC
>JBKGUS010000314.1:0-9120 GCA_046462295.1 Thermoleophilaceae bacterium
CGCGCGGGTCGAGCAGCCGCGCACCGCGGATCAGCACCGTCCCCGGGCGCGGGGCGCCGAGCGGCGTGCCGGCCGGTGCAACGACGGAGCCGCAGCCGGCATGAACAGGGTCGACCCCACAGGCCGTCCGGGCATCGAGCTCGACCGCGCCCCGGTGCGCCCGGGGACGGTGCTGATCCGCGGTGCGCGGCTGCTCGACCCGCGCGCCGGGCTCGACGAGCAGAAGGACCTGCTGATCCGCGAGGGCGCCATCGCCGAGCTGGGCGACTCGCTCGACGCTCCAGGCGGCGCCGAGACCGTCAACGCCGAGGGGCTCCACGCCTTCCCCGCCTTCGTCGACCCGCATGTGCACCTGCGCACGCCCGGCCGCGAGGACGAGGAGGACCTCGACTCCGGTACCCGCGCCGCCGCGGCTGGCGGCTACTGCGCGATCCTGGCCCAGCCGAACACCGAGCCGGTGGTGGACTCGGCGCCGGTGCTGCGCTCGCTGCGCGAGCGGGCCCGGGCGGAGGCACGCATCCCGACGGGCTTCCTCGCAGCCATCACGGTCGGCCAGCGCGGCGAGCAGCTGACCGAGATGGCGGAGCTGGCCGACGCCGGCGCGGCCGGCTTCACCGACGACGGCCTACCGGTCCGGTCCGCCGGCGTGATGCGCCTGGCGCTGCAGTACCAGCGCCTCGCCGGGCGGCTGCTCGCCCTGCACGAGGAGGACCCCTCGCTCTCGGCGGACGGCGTGATGCACGAAGGCGAGGTGTCGGCGCTGCTCGGGCTGGCGGGGATCCCGTCGGTGTCGGAGTCGACGGCGATCGCGCGCGACTGCGACCTGGCCTCCTACGAGGGTGGCCGCATCCACATCCAGCACGTGTCCGCCTGCGGCTCCCTGCAGGTGATCGAGCTGGCGAAGCAGGCCGGCGTCCAGGTGACCTGCGAGGTCACCCCGCACCATTTGGTCCTGACCGACGACGCGGTCCGCTCGCTCGAGACGAACTTCAAGATGAACCCGCCGCTCCGCGGCGAGTCCGACCGCGCCGCGCTGATCGAGGCGCTGAGGTCGGGCATAGTCGACTGCGTGGCCACCGACCACGCTCCTCACGCGCGCGAGGAAAAGGAGCAGCCGTTCGAGCTCGCGCCGATGGGGGTCACCGGTCTCGAGACCGCGTTCGCCGCACTCCACTCCGAGCTGGTCCTGCCCGGCCTGATCGACCTCGGGCTGCTGGTCGAGCGGATGACCGCGGGCGGCGAGCCGTTCGGGCTGCCCGTGCCGCGCATCGAAGCCGGCGCGCCGGCGAACCTCTGCCTGGTCGACCTGGACGCCGAGTGGGAGGTGGGGGCGGCGGGCTACGAGAGCCGCTCCGCAAACTGCGCCTTCGCCGGCAGGCGCCTGACGGGCCGGGTGCGGATGACCGTCGCGGCGGGCGCGGTGGCGTACCGGGAGCGCACTTTCGCCCTGGGGGCCGTGGCCTAGTGGCCTACCTGCTGCTGGAGGACGGCGCCCGCTTCGACGGCGAGCAGGCCGGCGCCGAGGGCGGCAGCTTCGGCGAGGTCGTCTTCAACACCTCCATGTCCGGCTACCAGGAGGCCGTCACCGATCCCAGCTACGCCGGCCAGATCATCGTGTTCACCTACCCCCTGATCGGCAACTACGGCGTATCGGCGGCGCACATGGAGTCGGACCGCATACATGCCCGCGCGGTGATCATGCGCGAGGGCGTGGACCGCGAGGATGCCCCGCACGCGGAGGGCGGCTGGCTGTCGTGGCTGCGCGACTGCGGCGTGCCGGCCCTGACCGGCGTCGACACGCGCGCGCTCGTCCGGCACATCCGCGACAAGGGCGCGATGCGCGGCGGGGTGTTCGGCGACGAGGTGCCGGATTCGGAAGCGCGCGAGCGCGTGCTGGCGCAGCCGTCGATGACCGGCCTCGACCTCGCCCGCGAGGTCTCGCCACGCGAGCCGCAGGTGCTCGAGGGTGCCGGCCCGCGTGTGATCGCGATCGACACAGGCATCAAGAGCTCGATCGTGCGCAACCTGCGTGAGCGCGGCGTGCACTTGGAGCTGCACCCCTGCCACATCGACGCGGACGAGCTGCTCGCTCGCGAACCGGACGCCGTCTTCCTGGCCAACGGCCCCGGCGATCCCGCGGCGCTCGAGTACGTGGTCGAGACCGTGCGCGGCGTCGTCGGGAAGGTGCCCGTGTGGGGCATCTGCCTCGGCCACCAGCTGCTCTGCCGCGCCGTCGGCCTCGAGACCTTCAAGCTGCCCTTCGGTCACCGCGGCGCCAACCACCCGGTGAAGGACCTCGAGACCGGAAGGATCGAGATCACGTCACAGAACCACGGTTTCGCCGTGCTCGGACCCGGGGGCGAGCGCACGATCGAGGCGGACGAGCCGGTGCGCTGGGAGACGGACTTCGGGACCGCCGAGCTGCAGCAGCTCAACCTGTACGACCGCACGGTCGAGGGTCTCGTGCTTCGGGACGTGCCGGCGTCGACCGTGCAGTACCACCCCGAGGCCGGCCCGGGCCCGCACGACGCGCTGCACCTCTTCGACCGCTTCATCGAACGGCTGGGGGCGCCCGCCTGATGCCGCGCCGCGACGACATCAAGAAGATCCTCGTGATCGGCTCCGGCCCGATCGTGATCGGCCAGGCCGCCGAGTTCGACTACTCGGGCGCGCAGGCCTGCAAGGTGCTGCTCGAGGAGGGCTACGAGGTCGTCCTCGTCAACTCGAACCCCGCGACGATCATGACCGACCCGGAGTTCGCCACGGCCACCTACATCGAGCCGCTGCTGCCCGCGTCGGTGGCGAAGGTGATCGAGCGCGAGAAGCCGGATGCGATGCTGCCCACGCTGGGTGGCGGCACGGCCCTCGACCTCGCCCGCCAGCTGTCCGAGGACGGCACCCTCGCGAAGCACCGCGTCGAGCTCATCGGCGCCGACTACGACGCGATCCGCCGCGCCGAGGACCGGGACCTGTTCCGCGCCACGATGGAGCGCGCGGGCCTGCGCGTCCCGCGCAGCGCCGCCGTCAAATCGATGCGCGAGGCCGACCGGGCGCTGCCCCAGGTGGGCCTGCCGGCGATCGTGCGTCCCGGCTTCACGATGGGCGGCGCCGGCGGCGGCATCGCCCGCACGGAGGCCGAGTACCGCCAGGTGGTGGCCGAGGGCCTCGCCGCCTCGCCCATCGGCCAGGTGCTGGTGGAGGAGTCGGTGATCGGCTGGGGCGAGTTCGAGCTCGAGGTGATGCGTGACGCGAACGACAACGTCGTGATCGTCTGCTCGATCGAGAACGTCGACCCGATGGGCGTGCACACCGGCGACAGCGTCACCGTCGCGCCCCAGCAGACCCTCACCGACCGGCAGTACCAGAAGCTCCGCGACCAGGCGCTGACCGTGATCCGCGCCGTCGGCGTCGAGACGGGCGGATCGAACATCCAGTTCGCGGTCAACCCGGAGACCGACGAGATCGTCGTGATCGAGATGAACCCGCGCGTGTCGCGCAGCTCGGCGCTGGCGTCGAAGGCGACGGGCTTCCCGATCGCGAAGATCGCGGCCCGGCTGGCGGTTGGCTACGCGCTAGAGGAGATCGACAACGACATCACCCGCAAGACGCCCGCCTCGTTCGAGCCGACGATCGACTACGTGGTCGTGAAGTGGCCGCGCTTCGCGTTCGAGAAGTTCCCCGGCGCGGACGGCGCCCTGCACACGTCGATGCAGTCGGTCGGCGAGGCGATGGCGATCGGGCGTACGTTCAAGCAGGCCTTCGTGAAGGCGATGCGCTCGCGCGAGCTCGACGTGACGCTCCCGCCGCCCGAGGACCTCCTCGACCGCCTCGAGATCCCTTCCGACGACCGCTACGAGCTCATCTTCGAGGCCGTGCGGCGGGGCCATCCGGAGGAGGAGCTCTGCCGCCGCACCGGCATCGACCCGTGGTTCATGGCCGAGATCGCCGCCCTCGCGCGGGGGGAGAACCCGGAGGCGGGGCTCGAGCGCTCGTTCAAGTCGGTCGACACGTGCGCGGCCGAGTTCGAGGCCGAGACGCCCTACTTCTACTCCGGCTGGGAACGGCGCGCCGCCCACGAGGTGCGACGCGGCGACAACCCGAGCATCGTGATCCTCGGCAGCGGCCCGAACCGGATCGGTCAGGGGATCGAGTTCGACTACTGCTGCGTGCACGCCGCAATGACGGTCCGCGAGTCCGGCCGCGACGCGGTGATGATCAACTGCAACCCGGAGACGGTCTCCACCGACTACGACACGTCGAACCGGCTCTACTTCGAGCCGCTCACGCTCGAGGACGTGCTCGGCGTGATCGAGGTGGAGCAGCCCGAGGGCGTGATCGTCCAGTTCGGCGGGCAGACGCCGCTGAAGCTGGCGCACGGCCTGGCCGAGGCCGGGGTGCCGCTGCTGGGCACCGCGGTCGAGTCGATCCACCTCGCCGAGGACCGGCCGAGCTTCGGGGCGCTGCTCGACGAGCTCGGCCTGAAGGGCCCGCCGTACGCAACGGCGGGGTCGCACGCGGAGGCGCTCCAGGTGGCGGACGGCGTGGGCTATCCGCTGCTTGTCCGGCCGAGCTACGTGCTCGGCGGCCGGGCGATGGAGATCTGCTACTCGAGGGACGGCCTGGCGAGCTACCTGCAGCGGACCAACGGTGGGAACGGGCGCCAGATCTTCCTCGACCGCTTCCTCGAAAACGCCATCGAGGTGGACGTCGACGCGCTCTGCGACGGCCGCGAGGTCCGGATCGGGGCGATCATGCAGCACGTCGAGGAGGCGGGCGTGCACTCGGGCGACTCCGCCTGTGTGATCCCAGCGATGTCGCTCGGTCCGGAGATGCTGGAGCAGGTCGAGCGCGCCACGGAGGCGATTGCGCTGCGGCTCGGCGTGGTGGGCCTGATCAACATCCAGTTCGCCGTCTACGGCGACGAGGAGCTGTACGTGATCGAGGCCAATCCGCGCGCGTCGCGCACGGTGCCGTTCGTGTCGAAGGCGATCGGGGTACCGCTGGCCAAGCTCGCCTGCCGCCTGATGCTGGGCGAGAGCCTGGCGGACACCGGGTTCGAGGGCGCGCCGGCGCCGCGCCACGTGTCGGTCAAGGAGGCGGTGTTGCCGTTCGGGCGCTTCCCGCGCTCCGACGCCTTGCTGGGGCCGGAGATGAAGTCGACCGGCGAAGTGATGGGCGTGGCGGCCGACTACCCAGCCGCCTTCGGGAAGGCCCAGGCGGCTGCCGGCGCCGAGCTGCCGCAGTCGGGCGCGGTGTTCATCAGCGTGACGGACGGGGACAAGTCCGCCGCCACCCAGCTCGCCGCGAGCTTCCACGACATGGGCTTCCGGGTACTCGCCACGGGCGGCACGGCCCAGGCGATCCGGCGGATGGGGGTGCCGGTCGAGCGGATCAGGAAGCTGTCCGAGGGGTCGCCGAACGTCGTGGAGCGGATCGAGGCCGGCGAGGTCGACCTGGTGATCAACACGCCCACCGGCTCCGGCGCCCGCGCCGACGGCTACGAGATCCGGCGCGCCGCCATCGGGCGCGGGGTGCCGTGCATCACGACGATGTCCGGCGCCAGCGCGGCCCAGCGGGCGATCCGCGCGAGCCGGAGCGGCGAGACCGAGGTGATCTCGTTGCAGGAGCTGCACGGCGGGGGCGCCGCGGGGTTGTTCGATCGTGAGCGCAGCACCGCGCACTGAGCCGCGCACGCTGGCGCCGCCGGAGCGGCGGACGGCGGTCGTGACGGCGGTCGACCAGCTGGGCGCGTACAGACTGATCACGGCGCTGGACGGCGGCGGGCCGCCGGACCCGCGACCTGGCCAGTTCTACATGCTGGCCGCCGAGGAGCGCTGGGGCGGCGGAGGCGACGAACGCCCATACCTCCCAAGGGCGTTCTCGCACGCCCGGGCGCGCCACGGTCGGCTGACGTTCCTGCTTGAGTCGATCGGCCCGGGAACCGAGCGGCTGGCGGAGCTGCGCGAGGGGGAGGGGCTGCAGCTGGTGGGCCCGCTCGGAATCGGCTGGAGGCCGGCCCCTCGACCGATCCTGGTGGGCGGAGGAATCGGCGTGGCTCCGCTCCTGTGCCTGCACGACGAGCTCGGTCCCGAGCACCCGGTCCTCCTCGGCTTCCGCTCCGCCGCCCACGCCGAGGCCGCCTCGCTCTTCGCCGGGGAGGTGGCCGTCGCCACCGACGACGGCTCCCTCGGCCATCACGGCCTCGTCACCGACCTCCTTCGCGAGGAGCTCGACCGCGACCCCGCCGTCACCGTGTTCGCCTGCGGCCCGCCGCCCATGCTCGAAGCGGTGCGCGCCCTCTGCGCCGAGCGCGGCCTCCCGGCGCAGCTGGCGCTCGAGTCCGGCATGGCCTGCGGATTCGGCGCCTGCTTCGGGTGCGTGGTGACGACCAAGGCCGGCTACATCCGGCTGTGCGTGGACGGCCCTGTGCTGGACGCAGATCTCCTCGACTCCGCGCTCGAATGATCGACCTCTGCGGCGTTGCCCTCGCCGGTCCCGTCATGAACGGCTCCGGCACATTCGATGCGATCGCCGCCCGGCGCGCCTTCGGCGACGCCCTGCTCGAGCGCTTCCCCTTCCACGCCTTCGTCTCGAAGACGATCACCCTCGAACCGCGCCAGGGCAACCCGCCGCCGCGCCTCTGGGAGACGCCGGCCGGCCTGATCAACTCGATCGGGCTTCCCAACAAGGGCCTGGACGGCTTCCTCGCCTCCGACCTGCCCGAGCTGGCGGAGCTGCCGGTGCCCCTGATCGTCTCCGTCATGGGCTTCAGCCGCGACGAGCTCGCCACGCTGGTGCGCCGCGTAGGCGACCGGGACGAGGTCGGCCTGATCGAGCTGAACGTTTCCTGCCCGAACGTTGAGACCGGCCTCGTGATGGGTGCCGACCCGGCCGAGACAGCGCGGGCGGTGTCCACGGTGCGCCCGCTCACCGATAAGCCGCTGATCGTCAAGCTCACCCCCAACGCGAACGAGCCCGCGGCCGTCGCGCGCGCCGCCGAGGAGGCCGGCGCCGACGCCGTCTCGCTGATCAACACCCTGAAGGGGATGGCGCTCGACCCGCGCACCGCCCGGCCCTGGCTGGGTGGCACGACCGGCGGCGTATCGGGGCCTGCGGTGCGCGCGGTGGCGCTCGAGCAGGTCGCGTCGGTTGCGCGCGCGGTCGGGATCCCGGTCATCGGCATGGGCGGCATCGCGTCGGGGCGTCACGCGGCCGATTTTCTCGCCGCGGGCGCCGCCTGCGTTGCCGTGGGCACCGAGAGCTTCCGCGACCCCGCCGCCGGACGCCGCATCGCGGCGGAGCTCCACCCCTGAGCACGACCCTTCTAACCCACCCCGACGATCGTTCGAACCCGTCCGGGGGACAGCGCCGTCGGCTTTTCACGGAAGGTGCGGGATGTTCCGGCGTGCGCGATCGAACCTCGCCACCGGACTGCTCGAAAACCCCTGCAAAAGATGCGAATACGCTCAAGCTGCCCGAACCAGCCTCAAGCTCAGCTTGACGTCTAGCTGAATTCGCCATTTTTTTGCGTCTGCGGCGTGGACTCCCGCTTCTCAACGTGTACTATCGCCGCCCATGCCGGCCGCCCCTCAGTCGCCCGCCAAGACGCAGTCGGCGGGGCTCGCACCCGAGCGCTCGCTCACCCAGCGGATGGATGCCCTCCGGCGCGCCAACGAGATCCGCACCCAGCGCGCGCAGCTGAAGCGCAACCTCAAGGCGGGGCGCGAGCAGATCCACGGGCTGCTGCTGGATCCGCCCGATTACCTGCTCACGGCCAAGGTCTTCGACCTGCTGCTCGCCGTCCCGAAGTACGGCCGCGTGAAGGTGAATCGCATCCTCACCCACTGCCGGATCTCCCCCAGCAAGACGATCGGCGGGCTGTCCGAGCGCCAGCGCGACGAGCTCGTCCGCTTCCTGCGCCGATAGCCTCGATCCTGGTCATCACCGGGCCCTCCGGAGTGGGCAAGGGGACGCTGATCCAGAGGCTTCTCGAGCGGAATCCCGGTCTGCAGCTGGCCGTGTCGGCCACGACGCGCCAACCCCGCGACTCCGAGGTGAACGGCGTCGACTATCACTTTCTGAGCGGGGAGGACTTCGATCGCCGGGTCGCCCGCGGCGAGTTCGTCGAGCACGCCGAATATGCCGGAAACCGCTATGGAACGCTGAAAAGCGAGCTCGAGCGGCCCGCCCGGGGGATCGTGCTCGAGATCGACGTGCAGGGCGCCCGCCAGGTGCGGGAGCGGCTGCCCGACGCGAAGCTCATCTTCATCGAGCCGCCCTCCTTCGAGGACCTCGAGCGGCGGCTCGCGGCGCGCGCCTCGGACCAGCCCGACCAGATCGAGCGGCGCCTCGCCGCCGCGCAGGACGAGCTGGAGGCGGCCGGCGAGTTCGACCACCGCATCGTGAACGACGACCTGGACCGCGCCGTGGAGGAGCTCGCCCGGCTTGCCGCTACCATGTCTGGCCCGTGATCAAGCCACGCCTCGACAAGCTGCTCGACCAGGTCGACTCGCACTACGCGTGTGTCCTCGTCGCCGCCAAGCGGGCCCGGCAGATCAACTCCTACTACCACAACCTCGGCGAGGGGACCTTCGACGAGTACCCGCCCCCGATGGTGGAGACGGGCTCGAAGAACTACCTGAAGATCTCGCTCGAGGAAATCGCGGCGGGCAAGATCAAGTACCGCTACCGCTAGCGAGGCGGCAGCGGTGGCCCGAATCCTGCTCGGCGTATCCGGCGGGATCGCCGCTTACAAGGCAGTGGAGCTGGTCCGCCTGGCCACCGGGGCGGGCCACGCCGTGCGCGTGGTCCAGACCGCCGCGAGCCTGAACTTCGTGGGGCGGGCGACCTTCGAGGGCGTCACCGGCGCCCCCGTGCTGGTCGAGGAGTTCGAGCGCGACCCGGCGCGGGGCGCCTATCCGGGCGAGCCGGCGCCGGACCACGATCCGATCTCCCACCTCGAGCTGGTCCGGCGGGCGGACGTCTACTGCGTCGCGCCCGCCTCCGCCAACACGATCGCGAAGCTCGCACACGGGCTCGCCGACAACCTCTTGACGAGCGCCGCGCTCGCCTCCACGGCGCCGCTGGTCCTGGCGCCCGCGATGAACAACCGCATGTACG
>JBKGUS010000315.1:0-5323 GCA_046462295.1 Thermoleophilaceae bacterium
GAGGGCTGGGGCGGCGCCGCGGCGGCCACCTGGGGGTCGCGGCGCTGCTCGCCGGCGTAGGCGGCCAGCGCCTCGCGGTTCGCCCCGTCGGTCGCGCGACCCTCGTCCAGCTCGGCGACGATCTGCGTGGGGCCCGACGCCCCGGCGCCGAGCTCCCGCGCCGCCAGCTCGGCGCCCACGCGCGTCTCGTTGCCCTCGGGGAACTGGCGCAGGGCGCCGTCGCCGAACTCGAGTGACAGCGCGGGGACGGCGAGCGCGAGCAGCACCGCGGCGCTCGCCAGCGCGGAGATCCAGGGGCGGCGCGTGACGCGCGCCGTCCAGCGCTCCCAGAAGCCGGTGCGAACGACGTCCGGCCGCGTAGAGCCGCGGTGGCGCCGTGCCGTGCGAAAGCGCCGCCCAATGAGGCCGAGCACCAGGGCGATCCGCCCGCGCGCGTAGGCGCGCCGGCAGAGCAGGCGCATCAGGACGGGCAGCAGCGTGACCGCGGCGAGCACCGAGACGGCCACGACCATGATCGCCCCCATGGCCATCGAGCGGATCGTCGTCGAGTTGACGAGGAACAGCCCGGCGAGCGAGATCATCACGGTGAGGCCGGAGAAGGTGACCGCCAGGCCCGAGGTGCGCAGCGCGACGCTCCGCGCCCCCTCCGGCGCCGCGCCGGCGCGGACCTCCTCGCGGTAGCGGGCGAGCACGAACAGCGAGTAGTCGACGGCCACGCCGATGCCGATCATCGAGGCGACGTTCGTGACGAACACCGACATGTCGGTGGCCTGGGAGAGGAAGTAGATGCCGGCGCCGGTCAGGCCGACGCTGGCGAAGCCGAGCGCGAGCGGTAGGGAGGCCGCGGCCAGCGAGCCGAACACGGCGAGCAGGATGAGGAGGACGATCGGGTAGCCGGTCATCTCGGCGGACTCGAGGTCCTCCTTCACGAGGTCCTGCATGCCGGCCCAGAGCGCCTGCTGTCCGACCAGGTAGGGCTGCACGCCGTCGCGCGCCTCGAGGCCCAGTTCGTCGCGGAAGTCCGTGGCGAGGTCGGCAAGCTCGTCCTGGGAGCCGTGGACGGTGAGCGGCACGATCGTGATCGACGCGTCGCCGGACTGGCGCGCCGCGCGCTCGGCGACGCCGGGAGCGACCTCGGCGTTCGGAAGCTCGGCGGCGATGGCCTCGACGCGCTCGATCTCGGCGCGCACGCCTGCGTCCGTGGCGCCCTCGCGCTTGGCGAGCACGACGGCGAGGCGCTCGCGCTGGGCGCCCTCGAAGCGCTCGAGGTTGCGGTCGACGACCTCGGACTCGGAGCCCGGGACCTGGAAGCCGCCGCTCGTGAGGTGCTCGGTCTGCTTGGCGGCGAAGGGCGCGGCGGCAAAGAGCAGGACGATCCACGCACCGAGCACGAGGATGCGGCGCCGTTCGAGGAAGGCCGACAGCTTGTCCATGGCGGCTTGCATCTAGGTCGATCCTTCCCGGTTGGCTGGCCAGCCAACTTTTGCCTGATGCGCCGTCAGCGGTGTGTGACGAAGGTCACACGCGAGTGTGGGCTCAGTCGCCGAGCAGCCGCCGGGCGATCAGGATGCCCAGCCCGAAGGCGGCGTCGCGGTCCCAGTCCGGGTCCGACACGACCTGGATCCCGAAGCCGTCGCCCAGCGCGAACAGCATCGATGCGACCGATTCGGGGTCGCCCTGCAGGTGCACCACGCCCTCGCGCTCCTTGGCGCGCAGCGACTCCGCGAGGTGCGCGCGCCAGCGCCGGTAGAGCTCCGCCAACTCCGCGCGGATGTCCTCCGAGCGGCGCGAGGCCGACAGCATCTCGTAGATCACCGCCTGGCTGCCGGGCTCGCCCTCGATGAACTCCTGCAGGCTCGCCCCCAGCGCCTCGACGATCTCGTCGACCGACCCGGCCCGCGCGATGCGCTCGTCCATCGCCTGGATCCGCACTTCGCAGTCGTGGCGGACGACCTCGATGAGCAGCTGCTCCTTCGAGCCGAAGTAGTAGTGCAGGAGGCCGCGCGACACCCCGGCCTCGCGCGCCACGTGGTCGAAGGTCGAGCCGGCGGCGCCGCGCGCACCGACGCTCGAGCGCATCGCCTCGATGATGCGCTGCGCCTTGTCGCCGTCGAGTCTCCGCGGAGCGGCTACTGAAGCTTCCATCCCTCGCGGGCATGGTATCTGGCTGGCCAGCCAGAGCCCCTCGATCCGCCATCATGTGTACATGGGCGTGGACGGCCCTTCACGGCGGATCATCTCGGAGCCGAGCGAGTCCCCGCCGCCGCGCGTACCCACGCCGCCGCCTGAGCCGAAGCCTCCCCCGAGGCACCCCTCTCCGGCCAGGAAGCCGAAGCGTGAGCCAGTGAGGCCCGGATGAGCGAAGCGCCGCTGGTCCCCAGCCCCGTGTACGGCCTGCGCACGTGGAGGGTCCGCGGCGAGCGTCCCGACGAGCGCCTGGCCGGCGCGTATCGGGACGCGGCACGGTGGCCCACCGGCGGTGCCTGGCTCGAAGCCTCTTGCACAGAAGGACACAGCGCGCCGGCCCCGCAGTGCAGCTGCGGAGTCCATGCCTGGCATCCGCGCCGGCGCGCGGCGCGGCGAATCCTCGCCAGCCGGCGCGAAGTGCCCGGCATCGTCGAGGCGTCCGGCGCGATCGAGGTCCACGAGGACGGGTTCCGCGCGGAGCGGGCGCGGCCCTACGCGCTGCTGCTGGCCCCCGGGCGCAACGCCGCGCTCGCGCATCGGCTGGGCGAGGCGTACCAGGTACCCGTCGTCGAGGCAGCCGACGCGGACGACGTGCTCGGCTGGTGCGAAGAGCACGGGCTGGGGCTCGGCGCGCCGGTCGTGGCCGAGCTGCTCGGCACGGATGAGCTGGAGACGCAGCGACGGGCGCGGAAGGCGAAGGTCCGCTCGTGCGCGCTGCGGGTGACGGTCGCCGTAGTGGTCGCGGCCCTCCTCGTCGTCGTGGGACTGGTCGCCACCGATCCACCGGGCGACCGCACACTGCAGGGCCGCGCCGGCGAGGTCCGCCAGCGCTAGAGCTGCGGCGTCCCCAAGCGCTTAGTTCCAGGGCAGTTCGGCGCGGGCAGCCCAGTAGGAGTCCGGCTCCTCGACCAGTCCGGCGAGCCGTGCTTCGAGCTCGTCGTCCCAAGCGACCTCACGCGCGGCGAGGTTGCTCCGCAGCTGCCCCACCGTCGCCGCCCCGCTGAGCACGAGGTTCGCCCACGGCTGAGCGAGCGCGGCCGCGAGCGCGAGCGCGTCCTCCGTGGTGGCCCTCTCGCGAGCCGCCCGAGTAAGGGCCGCGTCGCCGCCCCGGGCCGTCAGCCGCCCGTTCGCCAGCGCTTCCTTGACCATGACGTACAGCCCGGCCTCGTGCGCCGTGGCGAGCGCGCCGGCGGCCGAGCGCTCGTGCAGGTTCCACGTCGCCTGCACGGCGTCGAAGCCCCCGGTCAGAAGGGCGCGCTCGATCGTCGCGGCCTGCCGGGGGCCCGTGACCGTGAGCCCGATCCGCACGCCGCGCTCGCGGAGGGACGCCAGCTCCGCGCGGACCTCCCGGTCCTCCAGCACCCCGCTCTCGATGGTGGCCGAGTGGATCTGATACAGGCGCAGGTGGTCCCCGAGGAGCGCGCTCGTCTCCCGCCACTGGCGCCGGAGCTGCGCGGGGGTGAGGTCCTTGACCTCGTGCTCGTCCGCATCGACGTGCCAGCCGGCGGTGTAGGAATAGCCCCACTTCGAGCTCACCTGCACCTCGCCCGGCGCGAGCCCGCACCGGGCGAGCCAGGAGGCCAGGAAGGCCTCGGCGCGCCCGTACGAGCGCGCCGCGTCGAACGCGCGCACGCCCTCCTCGTAGGCGGCATCGAGCACGTCGTGGGCGGCGCGCTCCATCCGCTCGACCGCGATGTCCTCGACGTCGCGAGCGTGGCCGAGGTTGATGTAGGCCGGCCGCCCGAGGGCGGCGAGGCCAAGCCCGACCTCGGCTCTCGCGCTCTCCGGCGGCATGGTTGGAAGCCTAAGAGCCCGGAGAAACCCTTCCCAAGCGCTGGAGTACTTGGGGACATGGGCGAGGAGAAAGCCAGGTCACGCGTGCCCAATCTGAGGCAGCGCGTTCCGGATATCAGGGGACGCATTCCCGAGCTGAGCGACGAGCTGCGCACCCGCGGCACGGAACTGCGTACCAAGGGCACCGAGCTCGCCCGGCAGTACGCGGAGATGGACGTCTCCTGGGCGCGCTGCAGCTATGCCAAGGCCGCGCGCGAGGCGCTGATCCGCTTCGGGCTCGGGCCGCTGATCGACTTCTACGTGAGGAGCCGCACGGTCGGCCGCGAGGTCTTCGACACGCTCGAGCACCCCGTGGTCTTCGTCGCCAACCACTCGAGCCACCTCGACACCCCCACCATCCTGCGCGCGCTGCCGCGCAAGTGGCGCGCCCGCACCGCGGTTGCCGCGGCGGCCGACTACTTCTACGACAGCCGCTGGAAGGCGCGCGGCGTCGCACTGCTCTTCAACACCGTCCCGCTCGGCCGCCAGGGCGGCGGGCTGGGCAACGGCGCGACCGACCACGTCGACCGCCTGATCGACGAGGGGTGGAACCTGGTGATGTTCCCGGAGGGCACCCGCTCGCGCGACGGCGAGATCGGCAAGCCGCGCTCGGGCGCCGCGGTGATCGCGGCCAACCATGGCATCGACATCGTGCCGATCTATCTCAGCGGCACCCACGAGGCGATGCCGCCCGGCCAGAACTGGCCGCGGCGCATCCCGAGCGACTTCCTCTCCCGCCGCCACCAGGTGGAGGTGCGCTTCGGGCAGCCGATTCGCCCCCGCAGTGTCGAGGACCGGCACGAGGCCATGGACGCGGTGCGCCAGTTCTGGGACCGGAAGGGCCTGCCCGCGCCGCCGAAGCCCGCGGCGCCTGCACGCTTCGAGCGTCCCGCAGCGCCGCCGCCGGCACGTGCCGGCGACCGCTCCACCACCCACGCCTGACCCAGCGTCCGGCAGGCGCCGCCGCCATCGTTGCGAGCGGCAACCGGCCGGTATACGGTCCCGCACGACCCGGGACGACCGGCAGCGACCCCAGGAGGGCGTATGAAGAAGCTCATCAACGAGCCCGATGCCGTGGTGCGGGAGGCGCTCGAGGGCATCGAGGCCGCGCACAGCGACCAGGTCCGCGTGAGCTACGACCCGTTCGTGATCGTACGTGCCGACGCGCCGGTCCAGGGCAAGGTCGGCATCGTCTCCGGCGGCGGCTCGGGCCACGAGCCGATGCACGGCGGCTTCGTGGGCCGCGGCATGCTCGACGCGGCGTGCCCGGGTGAGGTGTTCACCTCGCCCACACCCGACCAGA
>JBKGUS010000316.1:0-11762 GCA_046462295.1 Thermoleophilaceae bacterium
GACCCCGCCGGAGCGGCGGGGTCCCGACCTCGGGATGGTTCAGTGGCTCGATGCGGCGGTGTCGGGGATGACCACGCGTCGTCAGCGCAGCGAGCTGAATGCGGCCCGCACCTCGGTGGTGAAGAGCTCCGGCTCCTCCCAGGCGGGGAAGTGGCCGCCGCTGTCGACCTCGTTGAAGTACGTGGGGTTGGGGTAGATCGTCTCGACCCAGCTGCGCGGGGCAGCCCAGATCTCGCCGGGGAACGTCGTGAAGCCGACCGGGACCGAGACCGGCGGAGGCGCCTGGCCGGCCGCCTCGGCTGCAGCCAGGGCCCTTCCGAATTCCCAGTACCACCGGGCGGCCGAGGCGCCGGTGCCCGTCAGCCAGTACAGCGTGATGTTGTCGAGGATGGTGTCCCGGGTGAGATTGCCCACGGGCTCGCGGTCGACGAAGGCGCGGGAGATCTTGTAGTAGCTGTCCGTGTCGTGGTCGAGCATCCAGGCCGCCAGCCCGACGGGTGAATCCAGCAGGGAGTAGCCGATCGTCTGCGGCCGGGTGGACTGCTCCAGGAAGTAGCCGAAGCCGTCCGTCGTGAACGTGTTGAGCGCGTCGTGTGCCGCGCGTTCCTGCTCGGACTCCGCCGGCAGTTGGTCCTTGAAACCGATCGCCAGGGCGAGCAGGTTGACGTGGATGCCGAGCAGCCCCTCGGGTGCCTGGCGGCCCATCGCGTCCGTGACGGCGGCGCCCACGTCGCCCCCCTGGGCGACGTAGCGCGTGTAGCCGAGGCGGTCCATCAGCTCCGCCCACGCGCGTGCGATGGGGCCGTTCTCCCAGCCGAGCTCGGTCGGCTCGCCCGAGAAGCCGTAGCCGGGCAAGGACGGCAGCACCAGGTGGAATGCGTCGTCGGGGGTGCCTCCGTGAGCGGTCGGGTCGGTCAGCGGGCCGACGGTCTCCAGCAGCTCGATGACCGAGCCGGGCCAGCCATGCGTCATGATCAGCGGCAGCGCATTCTCATGCCGCGACCTGACGTGGATGAAGTGGATCTCGACCCCGTCGATCTCGGTCGTGAACTGCGGCAGCGCGTTCAGTCTCGCCTCGCACTTGCGCCAGTCGTACTCGGTCGTCCAGTAGCTGGCGAGCGCCCGCAGCGTCGCCAGCTGCACGCCCTGGGCGCGGTCTGCAACGAGCTCTCTTGACGGCCAGCGCGTCGCCTCGATCCGGCGTCGCAGCTCAGCGAGCTCCTCTTCGGGAATCTCGACATGGAAAGGACGTACGTCGGTGCCGGGCTCGGCGGCAATGCTCATGACAACCTCCGTTCTGGAAGGGCGGGGGACGCCATGGAGCCTGCTCGCCTGGCCGCCTCGTCGCGCCCGTGACCGTCACTGGTCTGATCCCTGGTCCCGGCTAGACAGTGACTTGGAGCGTGAGGACTCCTTCGATCCTGATCCACACACGCTCGTCGTCCTTGACGATCCTCACGAGGACCTTGTCGCAATGCGGGCAGCGCATGGCGATGCCGCCGCCCCGGTAGACGTGCATCGCGCCGACCGCATCCGTGGCGGCCCCCCTTGCACCGGCTCCCACACGAAGTAGCCGCCGACGGGGCCACGCAGCTCGATCTGGTCGCCCGGCCGGAGCTCGTCGGTCAGGTACGGGGAGACCTCGCCGTCGCCTAGGCGCTCGGAACTTGAGCTCGACGCGGGTGCCGTCGGGCGTCGACGTGATCGAGTAGCTGCGCTGCGCCTGGTAGCCGTCCTCGGCCGTGAGGCGGATGTCCACGTGCTGCCCCGCCCGGTGTCCGGGCCAGCCGGGCACATCGAAGGCGATCGTCTTGACGCGGGGCGTCTCGGCTACGACCTCGAGGACCTCCGCGACCCGCCAGGTCAGTCGCCCCAGTACCGCTGCTCGCGCCATGGATCGCCGTAGCTGTGGTAGCCGTTGGTCTCCCAGAAGCCGGGCTCGTCCGCTGCGGTGAGCCGCAGCCCTCGCACCCACTTCGCGCTCTTCCAGAAGTAGAGGTGGGGCACGAGCATGCGCGCCGGGCCGCCGTGTTCCGGCGCGAGCGGCTCGCCGTCGTAGCCGAAGGCGACCCAGGCCTTGCCGCCCGTGACGTCCTCGAGCGGCAAGTTGGTGGTGTAGCCGCCGTCGCAGAACTGGACGACGTACTCGGCGCCGGTGTCAAGCCCGTCGAGCAGCGTGTCGACCGAAACGCCCCGCCAGACGGTGTCCAGGTTCGACCACTTGGTCACGCAGTGGATATCGACGGTGACCTCCTCGCTCGGCAGAGCGCGGAACTCCTCCCAGGTCCAGCGGCGCAGCGCGTCGACCTCGCCGACGATCGAGAAGTCCCACTGCTCGAGCGGCGTGTGCTGGGTCGGGCCGGCGGAGAGGACGGGGAAGTCTCTCGTCGCGTACTGGCCGGGCGGCACGCGCTCGCTCGGGACGTCGTCGCGGCGGCCGCGGAAACCTCGGGAGATGATGGGGGTCATCGCTCTTCCTCTCTAGCCGAAGGTGAAAACGTACGCCTCGACGCCGCCGGCGTGGAACGTGATCTCGAACGTGCG
This sequence comes from Thermoleophilaceae bacterium, assembly GCA_046462295.1. Classification (GTDB taxonomy): domain Bacteria; phylum Actinomycetota; class Thermoleophilia; order Solirubrobacterales; family Thermoleophilaceae; genus JACVRW01. The sequence continues at coordinate 2,545 of JBKGUS010000316.1, forward strand.
CTCTTCCACGGCGCCCGGCTGGCGGACGAGCTGGTACAGGCGATCGTCGTCGAGGTGGCCGTTGCCATCGGCGTCGGCGTCGACTCCGTGGGCGGCGCCGGGGCCCTCGCCGTCGAGGAGAACGCGGAACGGAACCGGTTCGCCATGCCCCGCTCGTCGCAGCACGAGGTGGACGTCGCGTGCCTGGAAGCGGAACAAGACCCGCCCGCCGGCCGCGTTCAGCCTGACGCGCTCTCGCTCCATCGTCCAGTCGCCGGAGAGCGCCCACTGGTTGAGCTTCAGGCGGGCGGGAGCGGCGTAGACGCGCGCCTCGCGGAGCCCGACGCCGCCCGGTGATGCGAAGTTGCCGGTGCGCTCGTAGCCCAGGTAGGTCTCCGCGCTGTTCAGGCGCGCCCAGTCGGCCATGGCCTCGTCACCCTCGCCGTCGACGATCACCAGGTCCTGCGAAAGGAGCCCCAGCAGCTGCTGGATCACTTGCTCGGACTGCTCGTACCGCCCTTCGCCGAAGTGGTGGTGGCGAATGACTCCTTCGCGGTCGACGAAGAACAGCGCCGGCCAGTAGCGGTTGCTGAACGCTCGCCAGATCTCGTAGGCGTTGTCGACGGCGACCGGCCAGTCGATTGCTCTGGCCTTCACTTCCCGACGCACGCTGTCGAGGTTCTGCTCGAACTCGAACTCCGGTGTCTGTATGCCGACGACGACGAGCCAGTGCTCCCGGTACTTCTCCGCCCAGGCGCGGATGTGCGGGAGCGTGCGGAGCCAGTTGATGCAGGTGTAGGTGCCGAAGTCGATCAAGACGACGCGTCCTTGGAGGTCGGCGGGCGTCAGCGGATCGGAGTTGAGCCACTCGGTCGCGCCGGCGAGAGATGGCATCCTGCTCTCGCGCTGAAGGATCGCGGTCATGAGACGACTGAGGCGTCGGCCAGCGTCGCGCCGCCGAAGGCCTCGGGGCTGGGCCTTCGTACCGCGAAGGCTCCTCGCGAGCGCGCCTCGGCGATCACCGTTGCGTAGCGGGCGAGCCGCTGACCCTGATAGCGCGCGACATCGAGCGCACTCGCGTCCGGCCCGGTGACCCGGTGGCCTGAGGTGTAGGACGTGCCGTACGGGTTGCCGCCGGCCGCGAACACCTCGCTGACCGTGTAGCCGAGCGGCACGATCACCATCCCCCAGTGGTAGAGGGTCGTGTTGAGCGCGAGGATCGTTGACTCCTGCCCGCCGTGCGCGGTCTGCGACGAGGTGAACGTCGTCGCGACCTTGTCGGCGAGCTTGCCTTCCTGCCAGAGGCGCCCGGCCTGATCGATGAACTGCTTCAGCTGTGCGGCGACGTTGCCGAAACGGGTCGGCGTTCCGAACGCGACGCCGTCGGCCCACTCGAGGTCGTCCAGGGTTGCGACGGGCTCGTCGGAGACGATCGAGCGATGTCGGCCCCAGTATTGGTTCTGTGAGATAAGGAGCTCAGAGGCGAGCTCCTCGACGTGGCGGCGGCGAACCTCGGCGCCCGCCTCGTCGGCGCCGTCGGCCACCGCCTGTGCGAGCGCGTGGACGTTCCCGCTGGCGCTGTAGTAGATGACGGCGACTCGTCCGTTCACGAACGCATTCCTCCTTCGCCTGTACGCGCAACTGGATCCCGTCGCACGATCGGCGGTTTCACAACCTCACGGCGGTTTGCTGACGCCCGAAGCCTGCTCGTCTCGACCGCCACTCGCGCCCGTGGAGCCCCCTGGTCTGCTCCCTGGCCGGCTTCCTGACCCGGTGGTCGGCGGGTGGGCCAGGCCGTCCAGGGTGCCATGCCAGTGACTACACGGGCGCGACCGGTGCGCCGCGCCGTAAGTCTGGTCGCGAACCCGATCAGGTGGAGGTACTCATGAGCAGTACGCAGGTGAGCGTCGACCCAGCCACGGAGACGCCCAGAGTCGCGTCCGTCCCGGACATGGACGCCCGCCAGAGCGGAAGCAGCCCGGGTGAGGCGTCCGCCGCCGCCGGGCGCTACATGGCCGAGGTCGAGCACGTCGTCGTGCCGTCCGCGTGACCTCGCACTCGCCGCTGACCTGGAGACCACGCCCGCACCGGCGAGTCTCCATCCCGAATCACAGGAGCTTCCTGGCGGCTGGACCGCGCGACGTGCTCGTGGCGGCATCGGACGTGCGGATCGCGCGCGACGTGCTGGGTGCTCCGCGGCTGATCGACCTCCCGCTAGATGACAACCCAACCTGAGGAGTCCGTGTGAGCACGATCGACGCAAGTCCTTCCAACAACGGTCGGGGTTCCGATGCGTGGTCGCGGTCGTGGATGCATTTCAGCGTCGACCGTCGTAGCCCCGGCTACTGCCGAGTGACGCTCGAGCATCCGCCGATCAACACGATCACCGCGACGACGGTCGCGGAGCTCGCCGAGCTCGTCGACCTGATCGAGCAGGACCAGGACCTCAACGTCGTCGTCCTCGACAGCGCCAACCCCGACTTCTACCTGGCCCACTACGACACGGAGCACGACCCAAGCGGACTGCGGCGCTCCCACGAGGGCCGACCGGAATGCACGCGTGGATCGACCTCCTTGTGCGCCTGTCTCGCGCCCCGGTGGTCAGCATCGCTTCGATCCGCGGACGCGCTCGGGGCGCCGGAAGCGAGTTCGTGCTGGCCTGTGACCTGCGGTTCGCCTCGCGCGAGAACACGCTGCTCGGCCAGTTCGAGGTCGGCATCGGTGTGGTGCCCGGGGGCGGTCCGATGGCGAGGCTCCCCCGCCTGGTCGGCCGCGGCCGAGCGCTCGAGATCCTCCTTGTCGCCGACGATCTCGACGGGCCGCGGGCGGAGCAGTACGGGTACGTCAACCGGGTGATCGCTGACGACCAGCTCGACAACGAGGTCGATCAGATCGCATCACGACTCGCGCGCTTCGATCACCACGCGATCGCGCGCACGAAGAGATACGTCGACCAGGTGACGTTGCCCGCCGACAGCGAGCTACCGCCGGCTTTGGCCGATTTCTTCGAGTTGCTCGGCAGCCGCCGCCAGCAGCAGCGCTCCGCCCGGCTCGAGGCGCTCGGGTGGGGTGTCGACAGCGACCTCGAGCGACGCCTCGGGCGTCGCGTGGTGGAGGCGCTCACCGACCGGTGAGCTCAGGCCGGGACGATCTCGGACTCGGAGACGGGTAGCGCATTTGCAAGCTCACGGCGAGAGTGGATGCCGAGCTTGGTGAACACCTTGCGCAGGTGCCATTCCACAGTGCGCGGACTGAGGAACAGCTGCGCACCGATCTCCGGGTTCGACAGTCCGCCGCGAGCGAGCCGCGCGATCTGCCGCTCCTGGGGGGTGAGCTCATCGCGAGTATCGGCGGTCCGCTTGCGCACCCTTTCGCCGGTGGCGAGCAGCTCACCCCGGGCGCGCTCCGCGAACGCCTCCATGCCGATCGTCTCGAACAGCTCGTGCGCCACTTGGAGCTGTGCGCGCGCGTCGACGCGGCGATTCTCTCGGCGCAGCCACTCCCCGTAGAGGAGATGCGCACGTGCGAGGTGGGGCCGGAGTCGCGTGCGCCCGAGGCGGTCGATGGCCTCGCGGTACGAACGCTCGGCGGCCTCACCCTCGCTCAGCAGCGCTCGTGAGTGGGCGTGGACGCCGAGCGCCCAGTCGGCGTCGCTCGCCTCCGTCTGCTCGCCGAGGCGCGCGAGCGCGTCCCGTGCGTGCTCGGCGTTTCCGGTCCTGGTGGCGGCCTCGATCAGCTCGCCCAGCGCCCACGCAGCGATGAAGATCTGCGGCGTGCCCCGGGTCGCCTCCGCGGCCGCCGCGAGGGCCTCTTCGTAGCGACCCAGGCCGTTCATGAGAACGGCGTTCGCCCAATGTGCGTACTGGACGGCGGTCCCCTGGCCGCTGGCGGCGGCTCCCGTGATTACGCGCTCGATCAGCTCCGAGGCCTCGGCCTCCCGGCCGCGGAGTCCCACGAGCGAGATCGCGGCGTACGGGCCGATGCGGCTCCCCGTCGCCTCCTTGACGGCCTCGACCTCCGCCGCCATCAGGGCGGCGAGCTCGAAGTCGCCGCCCCAGGCAGCGGCCTGACCGCACACGTTGTCCGCCACGGCGAGGACCTCGAGCGCCCCGGCGTCGCGCGCGATCTGGACCGCGCGCGTGGGGATCTCGAGGCCGCTGTCGTAGTCCCACAGCCAGATCGCCGCCCGCGCCGCCAGCCAACCCCACCGGAGCACCTCCTCTACGGAGACCTCGCTGCTCGCAAACGCGGCGACCGCGCGCCGCAGCGTTGGCGCCGCGACGCCCACCCCATCGGTGAAGATCCGCGCGAGGCCGTCAAGCAGCAGGTCGCATGGAAGCGCACGACCTGCCGGATCGGGGGCGGTCGCCGCGGCGCGGGAGACGTCGAGCAAGCCGCCGCCGGCGCTGGCTAGGTGCCCGGCGAACAGGGCCGCGCCCCACGCATCGAGATACGTGTTGCGGGAGAGGCGTGCGTCAAGCGTCTCGAGCTTCCTCGCAGCCTTTAGCAGCAACAGCGGGGCGTCGCTGCCGCGACTCTCCGCAAACACGATCTCGGCCTGGAGCAGATCGATGCGGGCTCGCGCAAGCTCGCCTAGCGGCCCGGCCTCCGCGGTGGCCAGCAGCCCGCGAGCAACATCGAATGCGCCCGCCCCCAGGCTGGCCTGGGCGGCCGCGAGCGCCCTGTCGGCTCGCCGCGCGGGGTCGCCCGTCAGTGCGACCGCACGCTGGAGGAACGCGGCCGCGGCGGCCTGGCCGCCGCGCGCCTTCGCCCGGTCGGCTGAGAGCTCCAGCTCACGCGCCACGTCTTCGTCGGGCCCGGCGGCCGCAGCAGCGAGATGCCATGCACGACGATCCGGATCGACGTTCCGATCCGTCACCTGCGCAAGCGCCAAGTGAGCTGCCCGCCGCTCCGGCCCCCCGGAGGACCGGTACACGGCTGAGCGCGCCAAGGGATGGCGGAAGGTCACGCGCTCTTCGAGCGCCAGCAATCCGGCCGTCGCGTCAACCGCGGAGAGCGCGATCCCGAGCCGTTCGCACGCGCGCTGCAGGAGCAGGGGGTCGCCCACAGGCTCGGCCGCTGCGACGAGCAGTAGACGTCGCGCGTCTTCGGGGAGGGTCTCGAGCCGCCGGGCGTAGCTGTCCTCGATCCGTTTCGAGAGATCACGCGCTTCCGCCATCCCGAACCCGCCGGCCAGCTGCGTGGGCGTCAAGCCCCGGGGCAGCTCGACCAACGCGAGCGGGTTGCCCCGTGTCTCCGCGAGGATCCTGTCGCGTACTGGCCCGTCCAACCCGAACGGCACCGTCGACCTCAGCAGCGCGCGGGCGTCGCCATTCACGAGGCCGCGCACCTCGAGATCCGGCACGTGCTGAAGCTCCTCGCCGGGCTCCCGCGCTGCGAACACGAGCCCCACCGGCTCTGCCAGCAACCGGCGAGCGACAAACGCAAGTGTCAGCGCTGAGCTCTGATCCAGCCACTGCGCGTCGTCGACGATGCACAGCAGGGGACGTTGCTCGGCCACCTCGGACACCAGACTGAGCACAGCGAGGCCCACCAAGAAGCGATCCGGCGCTGGGCCTGCGCTCAAGCCGAAGACGATCCTGAGTGCGTCGCGCTGTGGAGCGTGGAGCCGCTCGAGCGGATCGAGCAGCGGCCCACACAGCTGATGCAGACTGGCATAGGCCAGCTCCATCTCGGACTCGACACCTGTCGCCCGCGCGAGTTGCAGGTCTGAGGCGGACTCGGTGAGGTACTCCAGCAGCGCCGTCTTCCCGATGCCAGCCTCGCCCCGCAGCACGAGCGAACGACTCTCGCCGCCACGCACCGATGAGACCAACTCGTCCAGCAGCGCGCACTCCTGCTCCCGGCCCCGCAAGCGCGTTTGGCTTCCTGGTGTCATGCCGGGGTGAGCTCGGATTCGGAGCCGGGCAGCGCCGCCGCCAGCTCCCGGCGCGAGTGGATGCCGAGCTTGCTGAACACCTTGCGCAGGTGCCACTCCACGGTACGCGGGCTGAGGAAGAGCCGCGCGCCGATCTCGGGGTTCGAGAGCCCGTCGCGGGCGAGCCGCGCGATCTGGCCCTCCTGGGCTGTCAGGTCGTCGCGCGTCTCGGCGGTCCGCTTGCGTACCGTCTCGCCGGTCGCCAGCAGCTCGCGCCGGGCGCGCTCGGCGAACGCCTCCATGCCAATCTCCGTGAGCTGGTCGTAAGCGGAGCGGAGCTGCACACGCGCGTCGACGCGGCGATTCGAACGGCGCAGCCACTCGCCGTAGAGCAGGTGGGCGCGTGCGAGCTCGGGACGTAGTCGTGTGCGGCCCAGCCGCTCGATTCCCTCGCGGTACAGGCGCTCGGCGGTCTCGCCCTCACTCAGCAGCGCGCGGGAGCGGGCTCGGATGCCGAGGGCCCAGTCGGTGGGCGCGACGGCAGTGGCTGCAGCGATCCGCTCGTGAGCCGCGCACGCCAGCTCCGGCTCGTCGCTCCTGGTCGCAGCTTCGAGCAGCTCGATCGCCGCCCAAACGGAGACAAACAGCTCTGGCGTGTCGTCGCTCGCGTCCTGGGCGGCGGCCATGGCCTCCGCGTAGCGGCCAAGACCGTTGAGGAGCACCGAGCGCGCCCAGTGTGCGTACTGCACGGCGGTTCCCTGTCCGCCGGCCGTGCACTCCTCGATGGTGGCGTCGATCAGCCCAGGAGCCTCGGTCGCTCCGCCCTGGAGGCCGGCGAGCACGAGGGCGCCGTAGGGAGCGACGCGGGTGCCTGTGGCGTCGGTGACGCCGTCGGCCTCCGCGACCAGAACTGCCGCCCTTCCGAAGTCTCCACCGAGCACGACGGCTTGCGCCATCACGTTGACGCTCACCGCGAGCACTGTTAGCGCCCCGGCCTCGCGAGCAAGCTCAACCCCTCGCGTCGCGACCGCAAGACAGGTGTCGTAGTCCCAGACCATCACGGCTGCTGCAGTCGCGAGCCACCCCCAGCGGAGCACTTCCTCGATCGAGACATCGCTGCCCGCAAAGCTGGTCGCCGCCTGGTCGAGAAGCGGCGCGGCCGGTGAGCGGCCGTCGGTAAACGCCGTCGCAAAGCCGTCCAGCAGCAGATCGGAAGGACGCTGACGCTCGGCAGGCCTCCGAGCGGCCCTGGCTTCGCGCGAGACCTCGTGCATGCTGGCGCTGGTCGCAAATCTCCCGGCGAAGAGCGCCGAGCTCCAGGCGTCGAGATAGGTTTCACGCGCGAGCTGCGGATCGAGCGGCTCGAGCGCCTTCGCGGCCCGAAGCAGCAGGGCTGGAGCCTCACTCCCACGGCTCTCGGAGTAGGCGGCCTCGGCACGCAGCAGGTCCAGGCGGGCGCGCTGGAGTTCGTCCAGCGGGCCGACCTCGGCAGCCGCCAAAAGTCCACGTGCAACGTCGAACGTGCCTGCCCCCAGGCTGGCCTCGGCGGCGGCGAGAGCCCTATCGGCTCGCCGCGTGGGGTCCCCGGTCAATGCCACCGCCCGATGCAGGAACGCCGCCGCCGCGGCGAGCCCGCCGCGTGCCTGCGCCCCACCCGCCGAACGCTCCAGTTCGAGCGCGACGTCCTCATCAGGACCCGCCGTTGCTGCGGCCAAATGCCACGCACGGCGATCCGGATCGACGTCGCGATCAGTCGCCTCGGCCAGCGCCAGATGCGCCGCTCGGCGCTCCTCCACGCCCGCGGACCGATACACGGCCGAGCGCACCAGCGGATGCCGGAAGGTCACGCGCTCACCCACCGCCAGCAGCCCGTCTGTTGCCGAGTCGATGGCATCGACGGCGATCCCGAGTCGCTCGCAGGCGCGCAGCAGCAGCAGCGCATCGCCGACCGGCTCGGCCGCCGCGACCAGCAACAGAAGGCGCGCGTCCTCCGGCAGCGCCTTGAGTCGTCGAACGAAGCTCTGCTCGATCCGTCCTGAGACAGCCTGCGTCGCCGGCACGCCGAACCCACCTGCCAGCTGGGTCGCTGTCAATCCGCGTGGCAGCTCGAGTAGCGCCAGCGGATTGCCACGCGTCTCCGCGATGACCCGGTCCCGCACTGGCTCATCCAACATGAACCGCATTGCGGAGCCGAGCAGCGCACGCGCGTCGCCGTTACGCAGTCCATGCACCTCCAGCTCGGACAGGTGCTGAAGCTCGTCGCCCGGCTCGCGCGCCGCAAACACGATCCCCACCGGCTCTGCCAGCAGGCGCCGGGCCACGAAGGCGAGCGTCAGCGCCGATGCCTGATCCAGCCACTGCGCGTCGTCCACGACACACAGCAGCGGCCGCTGCTCCGCGACCTCCGAGACCAGACTCAATACCGCCAATCCGACGAGAAACCGATCCGGGGGGCCACCGGGACTCATCCCGAACACGACCTCGAGCGCCTGACGCTGCGGAGTGGGAAGCCTCGGGAGCCGATCGAGCAGCGGCGCACACAGCTGATGCAGACTGGCGAAGGCCAACTCCATCTCCGACTCCACACCCGCCGCCCGCACCACGGTCATATCTGACGCCGACCCGATCAGGTGCTCCAGCAGCGCCGTCTTCCCGATCCCAGCCTCGCCCCGGAGCACCAGTGACCGGCTTTCGCCTTGGCGGAGCGCGGCGACGAACCCGTCCAGCAGCATGCACTCGCTCGTACGTCCCAGCAAGCTCGCGCGCCGTCCGGGTCCCAGGAGACGGTCTTCCATGCGCAGCGATCCATGCTACCTGCCACTCGGCAGGCTCGGGACCGCCGACCAGGGCATGCACGGGCGCTCGGAGATCTATCTCGACGCGCTCGAGGCGCTCGACGCCGAGATCACGCGGGCGCGGGATACGGCCGGTGCGGGATCGCCACGGCAGGCGGTTCCATGACGACGTGACGTGGCTGGCCAAACGAAGGCGAGTACGAGTCAGCCCAAGCCAACTCGCGTCTCCCGGTAGCTGGAGGGCGGCGACCGTTTTTATTCCCCCTGACATTCCCCCGGCCTCCGAACTCGGCTCTACGACTGGGTTTCCGGGCCAAACGGAAGGGCTCGAAAACCGTTGTGGGCGTTTCGGTCCACCGAGGGTTCGAATCCCTCCCCCTCCGCTGAGGGGGCTGCCCATCAGGCCGACCCCCACCGCAACGCCAGTCCGAGTCCTCCGAGCGTCACGGTCGAGCCCGTGGGCCTGGGTGGCCGTCCTCGACTCGGCTTATGTCGCCAGCGGCGCGTCGTGCTCCGGATACAGCCATCCGCGCAGGAGGCGCGTCACGCGGGGCATTACCACCCAT
>JBKGUS010000317.1:0-12594 GCA_046462295.1 Thermoleophilaceae bacterium
GCGGGCGACCTGCTTGGCGCGGACGATGCCCTGGACGATCGGGTCGATCAGCTCGAGGTGGCTGGGGTTGGGGCTGAGGCCGAGGTGGATGCCGCGGTCGCGGCCGGGGACCGGGCGTTCGTTGGCGTAGCCCAGGTGGTACTTCACGTCGCCGTCGCCCTCGAACTCCGGGTGGACGCTCGTGCCCCTGAACTCGCTGAACAGCACCTCGTAAGGCTTGTTCAGCACGTGGGCCAGCACGTTCAGCCGCCCGCGGTGGGCCATGCCCAGCACCACCTCGCGCGCGCCGCTCTCGGAGGCCAGCTCGATGAGCTGGTCGAGCATCGGGACGAGCGCGTCGAGACCCTCGATCGAGAACTGCTTCTTGCCCAGGAAGGCCTTGTGGAGGTACGTCTCGAGCGCCTCGACCTCGGACAGGCGCCGCAGCAGCTGGTGCTTCTCCTCCGGGTCGAGCGGCTTCCGGTAGGCGCCGGTCTCGATCGCCTTGCGGAGCCAGACGCGCTGGTCGTGCTCCGAGATGTGCTCGATCTCGTACGCGATCGTGCCCGTGTAGGTCTCGCGGAGGGCGGGCAGGGCGTCCGCGAACGTCGCGCCCGGCACCGCCACGCGCAGCACCGACGCGGGAATGCGGCGCATCAGGTCCTCGGTGAGGTTGACCGTGGCCGGGTCGAGCGCCGGGTCGCCGATCGGCTCGGAGCCGAGCGGGTCGAGCCGAGCGGCCAGGTGGCCGTGCATGCGGTGCGCCTTGACGATGCTGGTGGCCGCCTGGACGGCCTGCAGGAGCGCCTCGTCGGCGACCGCGGGCGCGGCGGGGATGGCCGCCGCGGGCACCGGCTCGTCCGCGGTGACGGGTGCGGCGGCGCCGTCGCCGCGCACCACGGTGTCGACCCCGAGCGCCCCGAGCACGTCCTCGTAGAAGCCCTGCTCGCCCTGGAGCAGCTGGTCGATCGCCCTCAGGAAGGCGCCGGACTCGGCGCCCTGGATGACGCGGTGGTCGTAGGTCGAGGTCATCGTCATGACCTTCTGGACCCCGAGGGCCCTGAGCTGCTCGGGCTGGACGCCGGCCAGGCCGGGCGGGTAGCCGATCGCGCCGGTGGCCACGATCGTGCCCTGGCCGGGCATCAGGCGGGGGACGCTCGCCACGGTGCCGATGCCGCCGGGGTTGGTGAGCGTGATGTTGGCGCCCTGGTAGGCGTCGGGCTGCAGCGTGTTGTCGCGCGCGCCCTCGACCAGCTCGTCGTAGCGAGCCACGAACTCCCCGAACCCGAGTGCGCCGGCGCCCTTGACTACCGGCACGACGAGCGAGCGGGAGCCGTCCTTGCGCTCCACGTCGACGGCGAGGCCGAGGCTGAACGTGCTGGGGACGACGCGCTGCGGCTTGCCGTCGACTTCGGTGAACGAGTGGGCCATGACGGGCATGTCACGGGCGGCGCGGACGATCGCCCAGGCGATGATGTGGGTGAAGCTGATGCGCTTGCCGGCCGCCTTCAGCTCCTTGCGGCGCGCGTCGAGCACGTCCACCGGCACGGTGCGGAAGCTCGTGGCGGTGGGGATGGAGCGGCTCTCGTCCATGAAGCGGGCGAGCATGGCGGCGGGGCCCCGGATGGGCTGGAGCTCGGCGCCGCCGGGGGGCGGCGGCGCGACGGGCTCCGCCTTCGCACCTGCGCCGTTCCCCTCGAGGCCCGAAGCACCCGGCTCGGCCGGGTGCGCAGGGTGCGGGATCGCCGCGAGGACGTCCTCCTTGGTGACCCGTCCGCGGGGGCCGCTGCCTTCCACCGATCCCAGGTCGATGCCGTGTGCGCTAGCGATGCGTGCTGCGACGGGCGTGGCGTTCTCGGCGCCGTTGCCCGCCGGGACGGGGGCGCGCTCCACCTTCTCGGCGGCGGGCTGCACGGGGCCGTCGGCGGCCGGCGCCGCCTCGGCGCCAGCGGCGATGCGGCAGACGACGGCTCCGACCGCCACCGTCTCGTCGGGCTCCACCAGGATCTCGGCGATGGTCCCGGCGACGGGGGCGGGCAGCTCGGCGTCGACCTTGTCGGTGGAGATCTCGACCAGGGGGTCGTCGACGGCCACCGTGTCGCCGACCTTGACGAGCCAGTCCAGCACGGTGCCCTCGGCCACGGAGTCGCCCATCTCGGGGATGGCGACGTCGACGAGCTCGGCTTCGGCGGGCGCCCCGGCCTTGGGCGCCGCCGTCTCGGGCTCCGCAGCCTCGCGCGCCGCTGTCTCGGGCTCCGCCGTCTCGGGCTCCGCCGTCTCGGGCTCCGCCGGCCCGTCGCTTGCCGCCGGCCCTGCTCCGTTCCCGTCCGCCTCGATCTCCCCCAGAACCGCGCCCACCGCCACTGTGGCGTCGGGCTCGGCCAGGATCTTCGTCAGCGTCCCGGCCGCCGGCGCTGGCACCTCGGCGTCCACCTTGTCGGTGGACACCTCGACGACGGGCTCGTCCGCGTCAACGCGGTCGCCCACCTGCTTCAGCCACTCGAGGATCGTGCCCTCGGTGACCGACTCGCCCATCTGGGGCATAGTGATTTGCACGGTCGTCGCGCGAGTGGCCATCCCGGGCTTCAACCATACCCAGCCAGGCGCAGGACAACATTGAGTGTTCGTGTCGATCCCGGCCAGTGCTCGGCCACCACCTCGGGACCCGCCGATCGCACCACCCCGCGTAGCACCAGCGCCGCGATGGCGGCGTCGTCCAGCTGGCCGACCACCGGGATGAAATCCGGGACCAGGTCGATCGGCGAGACGAGGTAGGCGCCGAGCAGGATCAGCTGGAGTCGCCGCAGCGCCGGTACCCGGCGGTCGCGCGCCAGACGCAGGAAGAGCTGCCCCAGCTCGGGGACCACGCGGGCGAGCTCGCGCACGCGATGTTCGGGCTGTCGCGGCTCGCCTCGCCTGGAGCGTCTGCGCTCTCGCAGGGTGTGCATGGGGATAGTGTGGCGATCCGATGGCCGAGCGGCGCCGCAAGTTCTGGGGCTGGGGCTACGAGGACCAGCAGCCGGCGCAGACGGAGGTCGAGCAGGTTGGTCGCGGCGCCCGCCAGCACCTCGGCTTCGGGCCGGCGGAGGTGGAGCCTCCGCCACGGCTCGAGGACGTCGAGCTGCCGCCGGCCCGCATCAAGCCGCCCGCTTCGCTCGCGCACATCTGCCGCGCCGACACCTACGAGCGCGCCTCGCACGCCTATGGCAAGGCCTATCGGGACCTCGTGCGCGCCTTCCGCGGCCGCTTCGACCACCCGCCCGACGTCGTGGCCCACCCCCGCGACGAGCGCGACCTCGAGCGGCTGCTCGACTGGTGCGCCGAGGCCGGCGCCGCGGTGATCCCCTTCGGCGGCGGCACCAGCGTCGTGGGCGGGGTCGAGCCGCGCGTTCCGCACGACGCAGTCGTGACCATCGACCTGAAACGGATCAACCGCGTGCTCGAGGTCGACCCGGTCTCGCGCGCGGCCCGCATCCAGGCAGGCGCCACCGGGCCCGGGCTCGAGGAGCAGCTGAAGCTCCACGGGCTGACGCTGCGCCACTACCCGCAGTCGTTCGAGCTGTCGACGCTCGGCGGCTGGATCGCCACGCGGGCAGGCGGCCACTACGCGACGCTCCACACCCACATCGACGACTTCGTAGAGTCGGTCCGCGCGATCACCCCGAGCGGCGCCTGGGAGAGCCGCCGCCTGCCCGGCTCGGGCGCCGGGCCGAGCCCCGACCGGATGCTGATCGGCTCCGAGGGGATCCTCGGCGTGATCACCGAGGCCTGGATCCGGGTCCAGGAGCCGCCCGCCTTCAAGGAGTCCGCCGCCGTGCTGTTCGCGGGCTTCGAGCCCGGCGCGGAAGCCGTGCGAGCCCTGGCGCAGTCCCTCCTCTTCCCTTCCAACTGCAGGCTCTTCGACCCCGGCGAGACCGCGCTCACGAGCGCGGCCCCGGACGGCAAGGCGCTCCTTGTGCTCGGCTTCGAAGGCCCGGCCCCGGTGGACGCGCCGCTGGCCCAGGCGCTTGAGCTGTGCCGCGACCACGGCGGCGAGCCGCGCGAGCGTCAGGGCGAATCAGAACGGATGCGAAACCCTGCGCAGCCGGCCGAGCCGGCTGCTTCGGGCCTCTGGCGCGACGCCTTCCTGCGCGCCCCCTACCTGCGCGACACGCTCGTGGCGGCGGGAGTCCTCGCCGAGACGTTCGAGAGCGCCGTCACCTGGGACCGGCTGCCGGCCTTCGTGAACGACGTTCGCGAGCGAACCGGGGCCGCGCTCGGCGGCGAGGGCCGGGTGACCTGCCGAATCACGCACGCCTACCCGGACGGCGCCGCGCCCTATTTCACCGTGCTGGCGCCCGCCCGGCGCGGCGCGGAGCTCGAGCAGTGGGACGAGGTGAAGCAGGTCGCCTCGGAGGCGATCGCCGCGGCCGGAGGCACGATCACGCACCACCACGCGGTCGGGCGCGACCACCGGCCCTGGTACGACCGCCAGCGCCCCGGCCCGTTTGCCGACGCGCTGCGCGCCGCCAAGGCAGCGGTCGACCCCGCGGGGATCCTCAACCCCGGCGTCCTGATCGACCGCTCGCCGTAGCAAGGGCGCCTTCGCTGCGAAGATCGCGCCCGTGCCCGCACGACAGCGTGAACTGTCCCGCGCGGACCGCGTGCTGCCCGGCCTCTGGCGCCTGCGCCTGCCGCTGCCCTGGCCCGGCGTCCCGCACGTGAACGCGTTCGCCATCGCGGCCGTCGACGGGGTGGTCCTCGTGGACACCGGACTGCACGAGCCCGGCGCCATGCTCCAGCTCGAGCGCGCCCTGCACCAGGCCGGCCTGCGCCTGGAGCACGTTCGCCTGCTCGTCTGCACCCACGCCCACTCGGACCACTACGGGCTCGCCGGGCCGATCATGGAGCGCTCGGGCTGCGAGCTGTGGATGCACCCGAACCACGAGCACATGACGAAGGCGGTGAAGGACCGCGACCGCGACCTCGAGCGGCGGCTCGAGGTGGCACGTCAGAGCGGCGTGCCGGATGCGACCCTGGCGGAGTACGAGTCGGCGCGGCGCGGACAGGGCTGGGGCATCGCCGAGATCGTCACCCCGGATCACCGCCTGGTCGACGGCGTGGAGCTGGAGACCGACCTCGGCGCCTGGCGCGTCCACGAGACGCCCGGCCACGCGCCGTCGCACGTGGTGTTGCACCAGCCCGAGCGCGGGCTGCTCCTGTCGGGGGACCACCTGCTCGGCCGCGTCTCGCTCTACTACGACTACGGCTACACGCCGGACCCGGCCGGCGAGTTGCTCGGCAGCCTCGACGTCGTCGACGGCCTCGACGTGCAGCTGGTCCTGGCGGGCCACGGCCGCCCGGTCCGCGACGCACAGGTCCTGACCGAGGCCAACCGCCGCGCGGTCCACGACAAGCTCGATCGCGTCCGGGCCGCCATTGCCGGCGCCCCGCGCACGCCGTTCGACCTCGTTCCCGAGGTCGTCGACTCGGAGCTGCCGCCGGCGATGATGGTCGGCTGGGGCCTCTCGGAGACCCTCGTCTACCTGAACCACCTGGAGCGCCGCGGCGAAGCGGTGCGGGTGGACGACGCGAAGCCGGAGCGCTGGGCCCTGTCAGGCTGAGCCCAGCGCCCCGGCCTCCACGTCAGCGGGTTCCTAGTCGATAAGGCCGCCCAGCGCCCGCTCCATGAGGTCCGCTCGCTCAGCCTCCGTGGCGAACTGCTCGAACCCGAAGCCGAGCAGCAGGCTGTCCTCGGTCGAGGTGCCGGCGAAGAAGTTCACCAGCCGCTCGCCGATCCGCCAGTTGCTTGCGTTGGGCGGGCTGCCCGCGGGCGGGCCGCCGGGGGTCCAGGTGCTCGTCTGACCCTCGAAGCCGTCCGCCTCGGCCACGGCCCCGTCGATCACGACACGCGTGTCGTCGACGAACGCGCCGACGCCGCCGCTGGCGGGGTCGGTCACGTACGTGATCGACAGCTCGAGCTGGCCACCCGCATAGTCGCTCAGATCGAAAGCGACCTCCCGCCAACCGGACGGGAACTGCGAACCGGAAGTGAACCTATGCCACGGCCCCGTCTGGCAGTCCGGCCCGTCCATGTAGTTGCGCAGGAACGGGTGGAGCTGCGGCAGGAAGCCGTTGCCCGTGCACTCGGCCGGCGGCGTCTCGTTCGAGCCGCCGTTCAGGTCGGGCAACGTCGTCCAGTCGGACCCGTTCGGCGTCCGTGCCTCCACGATGACGTTGTCGTACGACGGCTCGGTGTTGATCGACAGCTGGAACCGCAGCTCGGCGCTCGAGGCCGTGCTGAGGTCGACCGTCTTCGTGAGTCGCATGTACGACGAGTCCGCGTGCAGAGCCCCGGCGTACCGCTCACCCTCGATCGGGGCGAACGGGCTGCCCTCCTCGAGCGGGTAGAGCGCCGCGCCGTGGCTCGTGAACTGGGGGAACTGGTCAGCCGGCAGCACCTCGCTGGTCGGCTGGAACACCCCCGCCTCGTCGAGCGGGTTGTCACCCTGCACGACCGGCCCGCCGAGGTTGCCCTCGAATCCGGTGATCGGGTCGGCGATGCCCTCGACGGAATCCGGGCCGCTTGCGTCGGTCCGGGTGAACGCGCCGAGGTAGTACTGGCGGAAGTCGTCCGCCAGGATCAGGCAGTCCTCGAAGAAACCCCGAACGGTGTGCACGACGCACTCGGATGTCTCGTCGCCATTCGAGGCGTAGAACAGGCCGCCGACTGCGTCGCCGATCCCCGGCAGGCCCGAGTACTGGGCCGTCTCACCCGCGTGGATGAGCTTGCCGCCGTCGTTGAGGTAGTCGCGGACCGCCATCGTGAGGTACTGCTGCCGCTCGGCCACGCCGATGTCCGGCAGCTCGCCGAAGGGGGTCGAGATCAGCTCGTCCTCGGGGTCCTGGGTGATCCGGTTGTCGCCGAGGTACCACACCACGGCGTCGTAGTGACCCAGGACAGCGAGGTCGTGCGGCACGCCGTCCGCGTCGACGTCCCAGACCTCGGCGTCATAACCGGCCGCCTCGATCGCCGCCACGTGGGACTCGTCGTACTTCGGCGCGTCCGTGCCCTCCGGATAGTCCGGGTTCACCCCGGTGTAGTCCTCGTTCGCGATGACGAGGACGTCGGCGCCGCTGTCGCTCTCGAGCGTGTAGGTGAACCGCTCGCTCTCCGCGCGATTGCCGCGGCCGCGGCCGTTCTCCGCGCCGGTGAACCACACCGTGACGTCGTCGCCTGGGTCGGCCCCGCGCACGAGGCCCCGGAGCTCGGCGTAGTAGTCGTCGTTCTCGTCGCCGTAGCGCTCGCCGCCCTCCCATTCGGACACACGCGCGGTCTGCGTGCGACCGCCGTTGATCCGGTAGTTCAGGCGAACGTCGTCGAGCGCGCGCTTGGCGACGACCGCGACGGTCTGCGGGTCCCCGTGGGAGACCTCGAAGGTGTCGACGCGGAAGTCCTCCGCCTCGCGTCCGACGACCGACTCCGGATCGTCCGGGTCGTCGGCCGACTTCGCGACCGACAGGGCGAACGGGATGTTCTTCTCGAACTCGGCCTGCACGAGCCCCTCGTCGTCGGGGAACTCGAAGCCCGAGCCGCAGTCCGCGGCCTCCCACTCGTCGTTCGGGTCGGAGTCCGAGGCGGCCTCGCAGGTCGACATCTCGGGCGTGAAGCCGAGCGTGCCGTACCGCTCCGTCATGTGCGTGTCGGTGTCTCCGTTCGTGGTGTAGAGCCCGGCAGAGATGTCCGGGTCGTAGCCCGGGACCGCCGGGTTGGCGTCGTCGCCGGCCAGCGCCTCGTAGATGACGTCGTCCGGCGTGGGCGTCGCCACCTGCCAGCCGGTGCCATAGAGCAGCAGCTCCGCGGCCGAGTGGTAGTTGACGAAGAACTCGAAACCGATGCGCCGGACGAAGGCGTCGAGCGCCTGCGTCTCGGGCTCGGAGCCGGGCGAGGCGCCGCGGAAGGTTTCGCTGCCCGGATCGGGCGAGGATCCCTCGTTGTCGTAGCCCCACTTCACCGGGAAGTTCCGGTTCAAGTCGACGCCGTCCCCCGGCGTGATCTGACCGTCGCCGTTGTTGTCGCGCAGGTTCTTGCGCCACAGCCGCTGGCCGGGCTCGAAGGTCCAGTCGTAGCCGTCCGGATTCGCGACGGGCACGAACCACAGCTCGTTCTTGTCCACCAGCCTGCGGATCGTCTTGTCGCCGTCCGCGTAGCCGTCGAGCACGTAGTGCATGAGGCGGCGGATCATCTCCGGCGTGATCCACTCGCGTGCGTGCTGCGCGCCGAGGTAGAGCACGGCCGGCTTCTTGCCGTCGCGGTCCTTGGCCGCGTTCTTGCTGACCTTGAGCGCGACGATCTCGTCACCGTTGACGGTCTCGCCATAGGTCACGAGCTTCGTGATCTTGCGGTTGTCCCGCGCGGCTTGCTCGAACTCCTCCTTGATGCCGCCGGGCCCGCTGTAGCGCTTGAAGACCTCCATGCCGTCAGCGGCCTGCAGCGTCGCGCGCTGCGCCACCGTCTGGCCGTCGATCCGCTTGGCGGAGAGATCGAGCCGTCGCGGCGCAGGGCCGACGCCTGCCTTCCGCTCAGGATGGCCTCGACCCGGACCTTCGGCCGCTCGCCCCGTGCGGAGGGCGCGGGCGCGACCTCCAGCTCGTGGCGGTCGACGCCGAGGTCGACGATGTCGCCCACCTCGTCGCCGGCGATGGTGCCGGTGTAGACGTCGAGCTTGTCGCCGGCGCTGTTCTGCGCAACGGCGCTGAATCCCGTCGCCAGCAGGGCGACGAGCATCGAAACGGTCGCGAGGGACGCGACCCAGAATCGCTTCACGGTTCCCCCCAAACAAGGCGTGAACGGCGGCGAGGCTAGCCGCTCAGACGCGAGCCGTCGCCCGCGTCCACGGATGCGCCGCGCGCATGGCGGCCAGAATCGCCCGGGTTGAAGGCGAGCGATTCAGGGTGTAGAAATGGATCCCGGGCGCGCCCCGCGCCAGGAGATCGGAGCATTGGAGGGTCGCATAGGCGACCCCGAGCTCGGCAACCGCTTCCGGGTCGTCGGCGCGCCCGTTCAACTCACGCTCGAGCTCGCCCGGGATCGACGCGCCGCACATTTCGGTGAACCGCTTGATCTGGCCGTAGTTCGTGATCGGCATGATCCCCGGCACGATCGGGACGGTGATGCCGGCCGCGCGGGCGTCCTCGACGAAGTCGAAGTAGAGGTCGTTGTGGAAGAAGAGCTGCGTGATCAGGAAGCCCGCCCCCGCGTCCTGCTTCGCACGCGCGTAGCCGAGGTCGCTGTCCCGGTCGGCGGCGTCGGGGTGGATCTCCGGGAAGCAGGCGGCGCCCACGCAGAAGTCGAAGCGGTCCTTGATGAGGCGGATCAGCTCGACCGAGTAGTGGAGCCCGCCGGGGTGGGGGCGCCACTCCGTCTCGCCACGCGGCGGGTCGCCGCGCAGGGCCAGCACGTTCTCGACGCCCGCCGCCTCGATCTGCTCGAGGATCTCGACCAGGCGCTCGCGGGGCTCACCGACGCAGGAGAGGTGGGCCATCGCCTCGATGCCGAGGTCCTGCTTGATCCACTTGGTCAGCTCGACCGTCCTGTTGCGGGTGGCGCCGCCGGCGCCGTAGGTCATGGACACGTAGTCTGGCGCGTCGTCGCGCAGCACCTCCAGCGTGCGCTCGAGCGTCTGCTGGCCCTCGTCCGTCTTGGGCGGGAAGAACTCGAAGGAGAAGACCGGACGCCGCTGGACCAGGAGCTCGGCTATGCGCATGGCGCGAACCTTAACACGATCATGTCAAGGTTGGTCGATGTCGAGGCCTGTGGCGTGGGCGGTGCGGCCGCCAAGCTGGTACTGGACGTCGACCTGGTCGTTCTGCCCGTATGCGCCGAACAGCCCCAGGAAGATGGCGGTCCAGCGCCCCAGGCCGAGCTTCTCCTTCTGCAGGCGCGCGGTGAAGTGGAGTTCGTCGCCGACGACCTCGTAGTCCTTCCCCTCCTGCTGGGGGACCCCGTTCACGAAGACCCGGTAGGGCGGCTCTGCGCCTCTCGGAAGCCTGACGCGGCTCATGACCGGAGGGTCCGGCGCAGCGCGCCGTAGGCGTCCTCGCCCGCCTTCAGCTCGACCAGCTGTCGCCGTACGCGACCCGTGTAGGCCTCGCTCGAGCCGTCCCCGCGAACGTCCACGCCCGCGCGAAGGCCGTCTGGTCCCTTCAGCTCCAGCCGCCCGACCACCTGCTGCACCGGTTCGATACGGCGGATCAGCGAACCGCCGACGGGAGGGGCGTCGGCTCCGCCGGCCAGGTTGATGCCGGCGCGCTCCAGCGCGGCCAGCGCCTCCTCGAGGTCTCCATGCCGCTCCTTGTGGACCTTCGCGCGGCTGCGAACGGTGAGCGTGTAGGACGGATTCCTAACCCTGCGCCCGCGGCCGAGCCGCGTGCTTCGGGCCTCAGCCACCGATCGCGGACATCGTCCGCGGCGGCTGGCGGAAACCCGGCTCGCCCACGCGGTGCTTCAGCTCCTTGCGCCAGACCGCGTCGCGGATCACCGACTCGACCTCGGCATCGTCCGCCCCGCCGCGGAGCAGCTCGCGCAGGTCGGTCTCGTGAATCGAGAAGAGGCAGGTGCGGAGCTTGCCGTCGGCCGTCAGCCGGATGCGGTTGCAGTCGGCGCAGAAGGGCTCCGAGACCGGGTTGATGAAGCCGATCTCGCCGCGTCCGTCGGCGAAGCGGAACACGCGCGCGGTCGCGTGCGGCTCGCGCGGCGCCTCCTCGAGCGGGTGGACGCGGGAGATGATCTGACGCAGCTCGTCGCCGGTAAGCACCTGGTCGGGGCTCCAGGCGTGGTCGCCGTCCAGCGGCATGAACTCGATGAAGCGCACCTGGAAGCTCGTGGAGCGCGCGAACTCGGCGAACGGGAGCGCCTCCTCCTCGGTGAAGCCGCGCATCGCGACCGCGTTGACCTTGATCGGCCGCACCCGCTCGTGCCGGGCGATCGCCTCGAGCCCGCGCAGCACCTGGGGGAGCGAGTCGCGCCGGGTGATCTGGAAGAAGCGGTCGCGCTGGAGCGAGTCGATAGAGACGTTCACCCGCGTGATGCCCGCCTCGACGAGGGCGTCGGCCTGCCGGTCGAGCAGGTAGCCGTTCGTGGTCAGCGAGAGGTCCTCGATCCCCGGCACCGCGGCGAGCATCGACACGAGGCGCGGGAACTCGCGCCGCACGAGCGGCTCGCCGCCGGTGAGGCGCAGGTCGGTCACGCCCATGCCGGCCATCACGCGCACCAGCCGCTCGATCTCCTCGAAGCTGAGGATCTCGGCGCGCTCGAGCCAGGGCAGGCCCTCGGCGGGCATGCAGTACTGGCAGCGGAAGTTGCAGCGGTCGGTGACCGACACGCGCAGGTCCGTGATCTCCCGGCCGTGGCCGTCTACGAGGGGCTCAGCGGGCACTGGTCGTAGGGTACCCGCCGTGGACATCCCGACGACCGAGATCCGCGTTCCCACGCGGGGCAACCGGCGCCTCGAGGCGCTGCTCGCCGCGGCGAACGCCGACCGCCGCCTGCACGGCTGGTGGTACATGCAGCAGGTCAACGCCGACCGGCGCGACATGTCGGACCACTCCTGGGTGCACATCCAGATCGTGGTGAACATCGCGCTGCGCCTGTTCCGGCTGCTGAACCGTGCCGGGGTCGAGCCGGCGATGGTCTCCCAGCACGAGATGGCCCCGCGCGACGCCGAGGTGGTGATCGCCGCCGCGTGCCTCTTCCACGACACGGGCATGTCGATCCACCGCACGGACCACGAGCAGTACTCGCTGTTCCTCGCCTCCGACCGGCTGCCCGGGCTGCTGCAGGGGGTCTACGAGGATCCCGAGCTGACGGTCATAACCTCGGAGGCGCTCCACGCGGTGATCGGCCACCGCCGCGCGGGCGACCCGATCACCGTCGAGGCAGGCATCGTGCGGGTGGCCGACGCGCTCGACATGGCGAGCGGCCGCTCGCGCATCCCGTTCGAGACGAGGCGGCCCAACATCCACTCGATCTCGGCGGCCGCGATCGACGGGGTCACGATCGAGCCGGGCGAGGAGCGCGCCGTGCGGATCGAAATCGAGATGAACAATTCGAGCGGGCTGTTCCAGGTCGACGAGCTGCTGGCCACCAAGCTGCGCGGCTCGGGGATCGAGGAGCACATCGAGGTGGTGGCCGAGATCGACGCCGAGCACGAGAAGCGGCTGGTGCCCGTCTTTAGGATTTGATGTAGTCCGTTTCTCCGACGCCCAACGTGGGGAGAACGCCTGCGAATGGGGGACGACGCCCGACTTCTGGTCGAGCTCGACCAGGTGACCAAGAGCTTTGGCGACAACGTCGTCCTGAACGACGTGGACCTGAAAGTCGAGCGCGGCTCGGCGACCGTGATCGCGGGCCCGTCCGGCTCCGGCAAGTCGACGATGCTGCGCTGCATCAACGGGCTGGAGCCGATCGACTCCGGCGAGGTCCGCTTCGACGGCAGCGCGGTCGACTACTCCGGCAAGGCGCTCAGCCGCCTGCGCGCGGAGATCGGCATGGTCTTCCAGCAGTTCAACCTGTTCGCGCACAAGACCGTGATGCAGAACGTGACCCTGGCGCCCATCGAGGTGAAGGGCCTCTCC
>JBKGUS010000318.1:0-7010 GCA_046462295.1 Thermoleophilaceae bacterium
CTCCTCGATCACGTAGCGGAGCCGCATGCCGTCGTAGATGTCGCCGAGGACGCGCTTGACGTCGTCCGACATGAACCCGCAGGACAGGATCACCTCGTCGACGCCGTGGGAGTGCGCCCAGTCGAGCATGAAGGTGAGGAAGGGCCGGCCCGCGAGCGGCATCACCGGCTTGGGGGTCGTATAGGTGAGAGGGCGAAGCCGGGTGCCTTCGCCCCCGGCGAGTACGAGGGCCTGCACTAGCGCTCGCCTCCGTCGGAGACCACTAGCGGCCGATCCCCTCGTACGTGAACCCGGCCCGCTCGAGCTCCTCGCGGTCGAGGAAGTTGCGGCCGTCGACGACGAGCGGGACCCGCATGCGGTGCTTCACGTCGTTCGCCCAGTCAAGATCCCCGAACTCGGGCCACTCGGTGACGAGAACGGCGGCGTCGGCGCCGTCGAGCGCCTCGAGCGCCGACTCGCAGATGCGCGCCCCGCCGAGCATGCCGCCCGCCCGGGCGGCGGCGACGGGGTCGTACACGCGCACGCTGGCCCCCTCGCCCTGGAGCCTGCCGGACAGCACGAGGCTGGTGGCCTCGCGGATGTCATCGGTGTGGGGCTTGAAGGCGACGCCGAGAAGAGCCACTTCCTTACCGGCGAGCGGCCCGAGATGCTTCTGGAGCTTGCCGACGGTGCGCCGCTTCTGAAGCTCGTTGACCTCGATGACGGCGGTCAGGAGCTGGAAGTGGTAGCCGGTGTTGCCGGCGAGCTGCTTGAGGGCCTGGACATCTTTTGGAAAGCAACTTCCGCCATAGCCGATACCGGCCCGCAGGAACTGCGAGCCGATCCGGTCGTCCAGGCCCATTCCGCGGGCCACCTCCATCACGTCCGCGCCCAGCTCCTCGGACACGTTCGCGATCTCGTTGATGAAGGAGATCTTCGTCGCCAGGAAGGCGTTCGAGGCGAGCTTGATCATCTCCGCGCTCGCCACGTCCGTGCTCACCACCGGGGCGTCCAGTGGGGCGTACAGGGCGGCCACGCGCTCTGCGAAGTCCTCCGAGCCGTCGTCCGCTCCCACCACCACGCGGTCCGGCTTCATGAAGTCGGCGACCGCGCTGCCCTCCTTCAGGAACTCCGGGTTCGAGACGTACCCGGTGCCCGGCCGGCGGCGCTGGATCGAGCGGCCGGTGCCGACCGGCACGGTGCTCTTCATAACGAGCGCGTGGTGGTTCGACTCGCCAAGCTCACCGAGTACGGCCTCGACGCTCGAGAGGTCCGCGTCGCCCGAGTAGGTGGGCGGCGTGTCCACGCAGACGAACAGCAGGCGGGCGTGCTCCAGCACAGGCGCCATGTCAGTGGTGAAGTGCAGCCGCTCGGCGTTCTTCGCCACGAGGTCGGGCAGGCCGGGCTCGTGGATCGGCACTTCGCCGCGCGAAAGCGACTCGACCTTCTCGGGGAGGATGTCCCGCGCCCACACCTCATGGCCGAGCTCGGCGAAGCAGGCGGCGGTGACGAGTCCCACCCAGCCCACTCCGATCACGCCTATCGGCTCCTTGCTAGCCATCTGCGGCGGGCAAGGCTAGTGGGTCGGGCAGCGGCTAGACCCCCCGCACCGAGCGGGCGATCGCCATCATCTGCTTGTCGGACAGCGTCAGGAGCAGCGTGTTCGAGATCCAGTAGACGGCCTTCGGCGTCCGCCACGCCACCAGCTTCACCCGGTCGCCGTCGCGGACCAGCTCGTACGTGCGCTTTCTGATCGTCCGCGTCTCCGTGACGCCCTGCAGGATCGGCGGGTTCCTCCAGGTCGTCCCCTGCAGCCCGTAGTACTCGCCGATCTTCGGGGTCTGGAGCACCATCCGGTAGGCGCCGTATGTCCGGCCGTCGGTGCCGCGCATCTTGTACACGCGCGGCGGCCCGGCGTAGATAGACCCGACCGTGCGCAGCGCCGGGTAGAGCGCCGGCAGTGTGACACCCAGCCCAGCCTCGATGCCCTGCAGCGCCTGGTCCTGGCCGAACCCGGTGGCGTCCTCGAGCCCCAGCTCGCCCACCGACGGCAGCTTCTTGCGCTTGCCGCGCTTCACCTTGCGGGTGACCTCGCCGCGCGGCCCGGGGGTGTCCTCGACGTTGAGGAACTCGTCCACCATCTGGCTCATCTGCTCAGGCGTCGAGTCGACGTAGGTCTCGCCGAGTGTGCCGCGGAAGCGCACCTCGCGGATCGGTTGGTCGGCGGTGCCGAGCGCGAGCTTGGTCAGCCGCAGCACCTCGGAGCGGGACCGGAGCGCCTTGTCGGTGCTCGTGTTGCGGCCGAAGATCTTGAACAGCCGGTCCCGGTTCGAGATCAGGTCCGTCACGACGATCTGCTGCTTGACCTGGCGCAGGAAGTCCTGCTGGCGTGCCGCCCGCACGATGTCCGAGTCCTCGTGGCGGAAGCGCACATACTGGAGCGCCTTGCGCCCGCACATGCGCTGGTAGCCCGGCTGCACGTCGATGTAGGCGTACTCGGCCGAGTCGTTGTAGTAGCGCCGGTCGATGTCGACGTACACGCAGCCGATCGCGTTCACCGCCCGCCAGAACCCGGCGAAGTGCACGTTCACCACGTGGTTCACGCGCAGCCCGGTGACGGCCTTGACCGTCTCGAGCGTCTTCTTCGGTCCACCGTGGTCGTAGGCGGCATTGATCTTGTCCACACCGACGCCGGGGATCTCCACCCGAAGGTCGCGCGGCAGCGACAGGATCGCGGTGGCCTCCTCGTCCGCGTCCAGCCGCACCAGCATGATCGTGTCCGAGCGCGCCCCCGCCGCGCCCTCCACGTTGTCCTTCGGGCGCCGGTCGGAGCCCAGGATCATGATCGTCTGCGGCTTGCCCGGATCGGTCTCGGCGAGGTCACCCTCGCCCAGCTTCAACTCGGGGCCGAGCTTCAGCGCGTCCACGACCTTGTCGACCTCGTGGAAGGCCGCCACGGCGGTGGCGCCCGCCGCGGCGAAGATGCACAGAACCCCTCCCAGCAGGAGGCGCTTCCACAGTCCGGGGCGAGGGATGTCCTGGAACATCAGGCGATCTTCAGGGGGCGCTCATCCTGGCCCAGGTGGGCCGGGAGCTGGTTGACGAACTCGACCAGCGTCCTCCGATAATCGCCGAGCGACCGGATCGACACCCATTCCTCGGGCCCGTGGTGCCCGTCGCCGACCGGCCCGCACTCCACCGCGGGCACGCCGGCCTCGATGAACGAGATCGCGTCGGACGCGCCGTCGCGCCCCACCCCGAGCCGCTCGCCGACGGGAGGCGCGACCCGCGAGATGGCCTCCCCGAGCGCCTGGACGAACGGGTCGTCGCGCGCGACGATGGCCGGCTGGCGGTGGAAGACCTTCACCACGGTGGCGTCGGGCAGGGCGTCGACCGCCGCGCGGATCTCCTTCGCGTCCTGGCCCGGCAGGTAGCGCACGTCCACGTCGATCGCGCACAGGTCGGGCACCTTGTTCAGGGCATCGCCGCCGACGATCCGCCCCAGGTTGATCGAGGGCCGGTCGAACAGATCTGACGACTCGCGCGCGAAGGGCAGCACCTCGATCTGGCGGAACACGTCGACCGCCTTCAGCACGGCGTTGTCGCCAACCCACGGCGTGGAGCCGTGCGCGGCTGTGCCGGTCACCTCGATCCGCATCGCCAGCACGCCCTTGGCCTGGATGCCGATGTGCATGTCGGTCGGCTCCCCGGTGATGGCGAAGTCGCCCACATAGCCCTCCTGCACAAGGTAGTCGGACCCGCGCGCCTCGATCTCCTCGGACTCCTCGTCCGAGACGCAGACGAAGTGCACGCGCACCCGGTCCTCTTCTGAGAGGTCGTGGACCGCGCACATCATCGACGCGAGGCCGCCCTTCATGTCGTAGGCGCCGCGGCCGTAGAGGCGGTCGCCGTCCACGCGCGGGGTGAACTGCTCGGGGCGGCCCGGCACCACGTCCAGATGACCGTGCAGCACGATCGTCGGGCCCTCCTCGGGGCCGACGGTCGCGGCCAGCACCGGCCGCCCGTTGTGGACCGTGCCCGCCACCTCCACGTCACGCGCCTCGAGCCAGCCCTTCACGAAGCCGGCGGCGCTCTGCATCCCCTCCGGGGTGGACGTGTCGTAGGTGATCAGGCGCTCGGCGAGCGCTCGTTCATCCATCCCCGGGCGAGGATAGTGCTTCCACCTCGGCCCGCACCCAGCAGCCCGCGACGTGGTCGTTCACGAGGCCGCAGGCCTGCATCGTCGCGTACGCCGTGGTGGGACCCACGAAGCGGAAGCCGCGCTTCTTGAGCTCCTTGCTGAGCGCCGTCGACTCCGGCGTGATCGACGGGAGGTCCTCCAGCGCGCGCGGGGCGCGGCGCCGGCGCCTGGGCGCGAAGGACCAGACAAGCTCGGACAGCGGCACGTCCAGCGCCGCCGCCGCCTTCGCGTTGGCGATCGCCGCCTCGATCTTGCCCCGGTGGCGCACGATGCCGACATCGTTCAGGAGGCGGTTCACGTCGCGCTCACCGAAGCGCGCCACCCGCTCGATCTCGAAGTTCGCGAATGCCTTTCGGAAGCCCTCGCGCTTGCGCAGGATCGTGAGCCAGGAGAGCCCCGACTGGAAGCCCTCCAGCACCAGCCGCTCGTAGATGCCGCGGTCGTCCCGCACGGGCCGTCCCCACTCCTCGTCGTGGTAGGCGACGTAGTCCGGCGCCGACGCTCCCCACCAGCAGCGGCGCCGCCCGTCCTCTCCGACAGCCAGTGCGCTCATGGCGTTTGACGCTATACCCTCGCGCGCGTGGCTCCCTCCACCGACCGGCCGGCGCTCTGGCGTTCGATGGTCGCGTCCGACACCGGCCGCGCCGCCGGCCTCGCAGCCGCCGTGATCGCGGCCAACGTGATCGCCCTCGCCTTCACGGTCGTGTTCGCGCGCGTGCTGGGCGCGGGCGGCTACGGCTCCCTGGCGGCCCTGATGTCGGCCTACATCATCCTGATGGTCCCCGGCTCCGCCCTCCAGATCGCGGTGGCGCGCGAGGTCTCGCGCGCCGTGGCCGGAGGGAGCGACGACCCGGGCGCGGGGGTGCGGCGCTGGACATCCCGCCTGGCCCTGGCGACGGTCGCGGTGGCCGCGCTCGCCGTCCCG
This sequence comes from Thermoleophilaceae bacterium, assembly GCA_046462295.1. Taxonomy (GTDB): domain Bacteria; phylum Actinomycetota; class Thermoleophilia; order Solirubrobacterales; family Thermoleophilaceae; genus JACVRW01. The sequence continues at coordinate 5,106 of JBKGUS010000318.1, forward strand.
CTGCGGGGCGTGATCGCGGCAACCATGAACGTGGACGAGAACTGGGCGGCGGCCGCGGTCCCGGTGACCGCGATGCTCTGGATGCTGATCTCGGTCGAGCGCGGCGCGCTCCAGGGATTCGAGCAGTACCGCACCGTGGGCCTCAGCATCGTGGCCGAGGCGGGGGCGCGGCTCACCTTCGGCCTGATACTCGTAGCCGCGAGCCTCGACGTGACCGGCGCGTTCCTCGGCACGCCGCTCTCCATCCTCGCCGTCGGCGCGGCGCTCGCGGTACCCCTGCACCGGCACCTGCCGCCGCACGGCGCGGCGCTCGCGGTGCCGCGGCTCCGCGACCTCCTGCTCGGCGCCTGGGCGCCCGTGCTCGGGCTGACGCTCCTGTTCGTGCTCCAGGAGGTGCACGTGATCGTCATCAAGCACGAGGCGAGCGACGACGCCGCGGGCTCCTGGGCGGTCGCCGCTGTGGCAGCCAAGGCGATCATCTGGGTGGCGGTCGGCCTCGGCCTCTTCCTGCTCCCAGAGTCCGCCCGCCGGGCCCAGGTCGGCGTGGACGCCCGCCCGGTGCTCCAGCGGACGCTCGGCCTGATCGCCGCGCTCGCGGTGCCGATGGTGCTCCTCTACGCCGTCGCGGGCGAGCCGCTCCTGCGGATCGTGTTCGGCGAGGACCTGACCGAAGCCGCCTCGGCACTGCCCTGGCTCGGGGTCGCGATGAGCCTCTTGGCCTGGAGCTACCTGTCGGTGCAGTACCTGCTGGGGCTGGGACGGTCCGGCTTCATCGCGCTGCTCGCGGTGGCGGCCGTGGCCGAGGTGGCGCTGCTCGCCGGCATCGGCGCCGACCTCGAGGAGGTGGCGCTCGCGCTCATGGGCCTCCAGTTCGTCTGCGCCGCCGTGATCGTGACGCTGTCATTCCGCACCCGCGCCGGCGCGGCGCGGCCGGAGCACGGCGTAGTCGCCGAACCGCTCGACCTCGGCGTAGCGCCGGGCGAGCTCCCGGTCGAGGATCCGCACTCCGCTCGAGCGGCCGGTGCCGTTCGGCTCGGCCTCGGCCGCCACCGGGCTGAGCCAGCGGACCACTAGCCCCGTGCGCGACCGGCGCAGGTCGCGCACGATCTCGCGCTGGACCTCCTCGGTGGTCAGCACGCCCGGCTGCATCACGTCGTAGCGCGTCGGGTTGGGACGGCCGGTCAGCACGTAGACGAGCGGGTTGCCCACCCGGACCAGGTCGTGGCGCGGGTTGGCCACGAAGATGGGACGCCCCGCGGGCACGCGCTCGCGCACGTACGGCACGAGCTCCTCGAGCGCACGTGCCTCGTCCGGTGGCGCCTTGACGCCGTCCGCCACGTCGAGGTGGATGCGATCGAGCGGCGGGCCGGACACCAGGTCGATCCGGTTCCTGTCGAGCCCGTCGATTGCGACGAGCGCCAGCGGCAGGGCCAGCACCAGCGCGGTCGGGCGCCGTCCGGCGAGCCACTCGCGCGCCGCCCCGCCGGCCAGCAGCACCGGCAGCACGGCGGCCAGCGGGACGAGATGGAACTCGTCGGCCCGGGCGAGCAAGTACGCGAGGCCCGCGACCGCCAGCGGAAAGGCGGCCCAGAGGCGCAGCGGCGCGCGGGTGGCGACCGCGACGGCGAGCCACAGCGCCAGCCCGCCCATCAGGACGTACGGGAGGTAGAAGGCGAGGATCTTGTTCGGCTCGAAGCCACCCTCGTAGGCGCCCGGGAGCGGCAGGCGCTGGAGGCTCTGCTCGTCGAGGGCGAAGCCGATCGTCTGGTCCCAGAAGTGGCCGGGGGCGGCGATGGCGAAGGGGGCGACCAGGAGCGTGCCCGTGGCGGCCGCGGCGGCGGCGGTGCGCAGCGCGGCGCCGCGGTCGCGGGCGCTGGCCGCGGCGTCACGGGCAGCTGCGACGCG
>JBKGUS010000319.1:0-6540 GCA_046462295.1 Thermoleophilaceae bacterium
CTGCGCCGCGTGACCGAGCTCGAGCGCGCCATCAGGGCACAGCCGGACGAGCTGCGGCGGCTCGCCGGTCTCGAGCTGCCGCCTCATGCGAACCGGCTCGCCGCCGGTGAGCGGCTCTGGCTCGTCGGCACCGGCACGAGCCTTCATGCCGCCGAGCTCGGCGCCGCGATGATGGGGCGGGCGGGGATCGACGCGCGGTTCGCGTCGTCGATGGAGTTCGCGAAGCGCAGCCCGCTTCGGGCCGGCGACGGCGCCATCGTCATCTCCCACACCGGCGAGACCGCCTACGCGCGGGCCGCCCGCGCGCGGGCGCTCGACCTGGGTGCGGAGACGCTCTCTCTCACCGCCACCGGCGTCGGCTGGCCGGAGGCCATCGAGGTCACCGAGAAGGAGCGCTCCGAGACCTACACGCGCAGCTACACCGGCGCGCTCGCCGTGCTCGCCCTCATCGCCGGCGAGCTCGGTGCCGAGGGCCTGGCGCCCGAGGCCGTGGTCGCGGCAGCGGACGCCGCCGAGGCGGTGCTCGCGGAGCCGGGCCTCGACGGGGTTCCCGACCCCGAACGCCTGCTCGTGCTCGTGGGCGCCGGGCCGGCCGCTGTGACCGCACGCGAGGGCGCCCTCAAGCTGCGCGAGGCGGCGCGCCGCGCCGCCGAGGGCTACGACGCCGAGTATTTCCTGCACGGCTCCGCGGTGCCGCTGGACGGGCGGGACGCGCTGGTGCTGGTCGGGCCTGACGAGGACGGCCTGCTGGAGGAGTTGGCGAAGGCGGCCGAGGCCGAGGGGATCGCGGTCCGGCGGCTGGGCGAGGAGGCCGGGCCGCCGGCGGACGAGCTCATGGCCCAGATCCCGCTCGCGGTCCGCGTCCAGCTGCTCGCCCTGCGCCGCGCCGAGCAGGGCGGCCACGACCCGGACACCGTGATCACCGGGGCGTGGCAGGCGGATGGGCTCTGGAGCGCCGGAGCCCCATAGCGCATAAACCGGAAGGAATCGTTCACGCGCGTGCGAATACGCACTGCGTATGGAGCCAACGGCCAAGGTCATCGCCTTCACGAACCAGAAGGGGGGTGTCGCCAAGACGACGACCACCCTCAACCTCGCGGCCGCGTTCGTGGAGCGCGACCACCGGGTGCTCTGCGTGGATCTGGATCCGCAGGGCAACCTGACCATGAGCCAGGGGATCGATCCCGACTCGCTCGAGGTCTCGATGTACGACGTGCTCGTGCACCAGGTCTCGATTCGTGAGGTGATCCGCAAGCGCGAGGTCGACGTCGCGTGCGCCTCGATCGACCTCGCCGGGGCCGAGATCGCGATGTCGACCATGATCGGCCGGGAGCGTGCCCTGAAGAAGGCGCTCGCCCCGATCCTCGAGGACTACGACTTCATCTTCATCGACACCCCGCCGAGCCTCGGCCTGCTCACGATCAACGCGCTGACGGCGTCCCACAAGGTGATCGTCCCCGTCCAGTGCGAGTATCTGTCCATGCGCGGGCTGATCCAGCTCCAGAACACACTTTCGATGGTTCGAGAAGAGCTGAACCCGGAGATCGAGATTGAGGGGATCCTCCCGACGCTCGTAGACAACCGGACCGTCCATGCAAAGGAGGCGATCGAGATCCTCGAGGAGAACTTCGGGAATCGCGTGTTCGCCTCGCGCATCAACAAGACGGTGCGCTTCGCGGAGGCTCCGGTGAAGGGGATGTCGGTGCTGAAGTACGACCCGGACGGCAAGGCGGCGTACGCCTACCGTCAGCTAGCGGAGGAGGTCCTGGCGAATGGCAAGCGGTAACCGGGCGAGCATGCGCGAGGGGCCGCTGGCCCAGCTCTTCCGCAAGACGGAGGACGACGATCCGCAGCGCGAGGACCGCAAGGAGGAGCAGCCCCGCCGGGAGCCCCCCCAGGAGCAGCGCGAGGAGGCGATCGGTGGGCCGCCGGCCGAGCCTGCGGCCTCCGCCAGGCCGCGTGGCGGCCGCCCGCTGCCCAAGGGCGGGCCCTCGCCGCAGATCACGCGCCCGCGACCCGAGTCCGGGCGCGGGATGGAGCTGACCGAGGCCGCCAAGCGCGCCCAGCAGCGCGCCGACGAGCGCGCACGGCGGCGCGAGCGGGAGGCCGAGCACGAGCCCTACAGCCGCTACGACGGCGTGCCGAGCCCGGAGGAGCGCCTGCGCTCGGTGTTCTCGGCGGACATCCCCGAGAACATCATGGAGCGCGCGCCTGAGCCGGTCCGCCCCCCCGAGCCGCAGCCGGCGCCGTACGCGATGCCGTCGGCCGGGCACGTCACCGAGCCCGTCCTGCGCGTCGTCGGCGTGGGCGGCGCGGGCGTGAACGCCGTCAACCGGATGATCGAGGCCGAGGTCGAGGGCGTCGAGTTCATCGCGGTGAACACCGACACGCAGTCGCTCGAGCAGTCCGCGGCGCACAACCGCATCCACATCGGCGGCGACATCACCCGTGGCCTCGGCTCCGGATCGAATCCCGAGCTCGGCCGGCTCGCGGCGCTCGAGGACTACGACGGGCTGAAGGCGATGCTGCGCGGCTCCGACATGGTGTTCATCACCGCCGGCGCCGGCGGCGGCACCGGGACCGGCGCGGCGCCGATCGTGGCGCGGATCTCGCGCGAGGTCGGCGCGCTGACCGTGGGCATCGTCACCAAGCCGTTCTCGTTCGAGGGCCAGCGGCGCGGCGAGCAGGCCGACCAGGGCGTGGAGGAGCTCGCGCGCGAGGTGGACACGCTGATCGTGATCCCGAACTCGCGTCTCCTGACGGTGCTCGACAAGCAGACCTCGATGGTCGAGGCGTTCCGCGTGGCCGACGACGTTCTGCGCCAGGGCGTGCAGGGCATCTCCGACCTGATCACGCTGCCCGGGCTGATCAACCTCGACTTCGCCGACGTCCGGACGATCATGTCGGAGGCGGGCCAGGCGCTGCTCGGGATCGGCATGGGCACCGGCGAGCACCGCGCGATGGACGCGGTGGCGCACGCGATCGAGTCGCCGCTGCTCGAGACGTCGCTCGAGGGCGCGCGGTCGATCCTGCTGTCGGTCACCGGCGGGCGCGACCTCTCGCTGTGGGAGGTCAACGAGGCGGCGAAGGCCGTGACCGAGGCGGCCCACCCCGAGGCGAACATCATCTTCGGGGCCATGGTCGACGAGAAGGTCGAGGACCAGGTCTGGGTCACGGTCGTGGCGACCGGCTACGGCGACCGGCCGCAGTACAGGGCCGCGCCGCGCGGGGACCGGAGCGAGTCGCGCATCCCGGCGGACCACGAGCCGAGCGTGCGCCGCGGGCGCGAGCGCGAGCGCAGCTCGACCCTCTCCGAGATAGACGTTCCGGAATTCATTCCGCGCTAGCGCGAGTACCTTCCCGCACATGCGAGGCGTGGTCGCAGCGGGCCATCCGGTCACGGCGCGCGCCGGGGCCGATGTGCTGCGCGACGGCGGCAACGCGGTCGACGCGGCGGTGGCCTGCGTGCTGATGTCGTTCGTCGCCGAGTCGCCGCTGACCGGGCCGGGTGCGGGCGGCTTCATGCTGGTCCACACCACGGCCGGCGAGGACCATCTGCTCGACTTCTTCGTCGCCGCTCCCGGCCGCGGGCTCGATGGCGCCGAGCCGGCGGCCCTCACGCCGATCGACGTCCGCTTCTCCGAGGACGCCATCCAGCGCTTCAACGTCGGGCCCTCGTCCTGCGGCGCGTACGGGACCACGCTCGGCCTGGCCGCCGCGCTCGAGCGCTTCGGCAGCGTCCGGCTCGGCGACCTCACCGCCGCTCCCGCGACGGCGGCGCGCGAGGGAGTGGAGGTCGTGCCGATGCAGGCCTTCCTGTTCGAGGTGCTCGAGCCGATCTTCCGATCCACACCGGAGTGCTCCGAGCTGTACGCGCCCGGCGGCAACCTGCTCCAAACTGGCGACACGATCCACCTGGCCGAGCTCGCTGACCTGCTCGACCGGCTCGGGGCCGAGGGGCCGGGGTTCCTCTACACGGGCGACGTGGCCGGCGAGGTCAGCGACTGGGTGCTCGAGCGCGGCGGTCTCCTCACGCGCGAGGACCTCCGGTCCTACGAGGTGGTCGAGCGCGAGCCCGCCCGCGTCGGCTACCGCGGCCGCACGGTGCTCACCAACCCGCCGCCCTCGTCCGGCGGCATCCTCGTCGCCGACGCGCTCGGGATCCTCGAGCGGCTCGACCTCGAGCACGACGCCTGCGTGATCGCCGAGGTGATCGCGTCGACAAACCGGGCGCGCGACGAGGAGTTCCTCGAGGGCCTGGCCACCGAGGGATATCTGGAGCGGTTCCTGGCGAAGGACGCGCTCGACAACGTCGCCACCGAGGTGCGCTCGCGCCTGGGTAACACCACCCACATCGCGGTGATGGACGCCGACGGCGCCTGCGCCTCGGTGACCTGCTCGAACGGCTCGTGCTCGGGCGTCGTGGTGCCCGGCACGGGCATGCACGTGAACAACATGCTGGGCGAGCAGGACCTGAACCCGCTCGGCTACCACCGGCACGAGCCCGGCGCGCGCGTGCCGAGCATGATGGCCCCGACGGTGGTGCTGCGCGACGGACGCCCCGAGGTCGCGCTTGGCTCGGCCGGCTCGAACCGCATCCGCTCGGCGATCCTGCAGACGATCCTCGGGGTCGTGGACCACGGCCTGCCGGCGCAGGAGGCCGTGTCGAGCCCGCGCATCCACGTGGAGGGGCGCGAGGTGGACGCCGAGCCAGGCGTCGACGAGGACGCGCTCGCGAAGCTGGAGGCGAGCGACTGGCGCGTGCGGCGCTGGGCCGAGCAGAACCTCTTCTTCGGCGGCGTGCAGGCGGTGGCCCGCAATCCCGCCACCGGCGAGCTGAGCGGCGGCGGGGACCCGCGCCGGGGCGGCGCGGCCACCGTCGTTCACGCTTGACCTGGCGCCATGGCACACCTACCGTTCAGAAAACCCCCCGTGGATCGCCGGATTCGCAGCGCACCACAGTCGACCACGGCGACGGTTCTCTGTGTCGGAGTGGACTGCTCGCCGTCGGCGCTGCGCGCCGCGGTGACCGGGAGCGAGGGCGAAATCCAGCGCGTCGGCGGCACGCTGGTCGCGACCTTCGGCAGCCTGTCCGGGGCGCTCGCGGCGGCCACCGCCGCCGAGCGCAGGGCCGTGGGACACCGGAGACCTCGCATCGGGATAGCCCACGGAGACGTCGTGCGGCGCGCGGACGGGCTCGAGGGGTCGGCGGTCGACGAGGCGGTGTCGCTCGCCGGCCGGGCCGAGCGCGGGCAGGTCCTTGTCGGCGACGCGGTCGAGCTGCTGGCCGGCACCGGGCACCGCTTCGCGCGGCGCCCCGGCGCCGCCGCGGAGCTCGAATGGGAGTCGGCTCCCGAGGTGCCCATGCCCGACGGGCTCCTCGCGGCGACCAGGCGCGGCGCCTGCGTCGGCCGTGACCGGGAGCTCGAGCTGCTGCTGCGCGACCTCGACGCGGTCCGCGTAGGAGAGCGGCGCGTGGTCCTCCTCACCGGTGAGCCCGGCATCGGGAAGACGCGCCTGGCCGCGGAGGCCGGGCTGGCCGCCCACGCCCGGGGCGCCTTGGTGCTCTATGGGCGCAGCGACGAGGGAATGGCCGTGCCGTACCAGGCCTTCGCGGAGGCGCTCGGGCACCTGATATCGAGCGCGCCGGAGGGGCTGATCGAGTCGGCCGGCACCGCGCTCGGGAAGCTCGCGAGCCTCGTGCCCGCCGCGCGCGAGCGAGCGGGGGAAGCGGAGGTGTCCGAGGACGGGCACGGCGGCGAGCGCTACGTGCTGTTCGGCGCCGTCGGCGCGCTGCTCTCCGCCGCCTCGGTACGCCAGCCGGTCGTGCTCGTGCTGGACGACCTGCACTGGGCCGACGTGCCGACCGTCCTCCTCATGCACCACCTGCTCGCGATTCCGAGCCGCCCGCGGCTGCTCGTCGTGGCGACGTGCCGGCCGGTCGAGATGTCCCACGGGACCGACCTGGCCGCGTCGCTTGCCCAGCTTCGCCGCGACGAGCGGGTGACCGAGATCGAGCTCGGCGGCCTTGGCGAGGGCGACGTGCTCGACATGGTCGAGGAGCTGGCCGGCGCCGAGCTCGCGGAGGGCGAGCGCGTCTACGCCCGGGCCCTGCACCGCGAGACCGACGGCAATCCGCTGTTCGTGTCCGAGGTGATCCGCGGGCTCGGCGGGCGCGAGGAGATCGCAGCGGCCGCGGCGACGCTCGGACGCGGTGGCGCGGACGCGGCGCTGGCCGCGCCGGCCTCCTTACGCGAGCTGATCGTGGCGCGAGCCGCGGCGCTCGGCAGCGAGACGCTCGCCGTGCTCGAGGCCGCCGCCGTGGTCGGCCGCGAGTTCGACGCCGGGCTCCTCGCCCGCGTGGCCGAACTTGACGACGAGCGGATCGCGGACGTCCTCGACGGCGCGGAGCGCGCAGCGCTGATCGTGCCCGCCGCGGGCGGCCCCGGCCGCTTCACCTTCCACCACCTCCTGATCGGCCACACGTTGTACGAGCATCTGGGCGCCGCCCGCCGAGCGCGCCTGCACCGCCGCGTGGCC
>JBKGUS010000320.1:0-4745 GCA_046462295.1 Thermoleophilaceae bacterium
GTCGTTGCCATCCACCACCTGCGACCGCATGCCGAACGACGCGGCGCGGATCCCGATCTCGCCGCCTGCCGTGACGGTCGCCATCGGCGTGAACTCGCCGTAGAAGTTGTTCTCGCAGACGTACACGACCGGAAGGTCGAACACCTGCGCCCAGTTGAGGCACTCGTGGAAGTAGCCCTGGTTCGACGCGCCGTCGCCGAAGAAGGCGACCGACACCTTGCCCTGGCGCTGGGCCGAGATCGCCGCTCCGGTCGCGGCGCCGATGCTGCCGCCCACGATCCCAAAGCAGCCGACGAGGCCGTGCGCGAGGTCGATCACGTTCATCGAGCCCGCCCGGCCGCCGCAGACGCCGGTGGCCCGTCCGAGCATCTCGGCCGCGAGCGCCTCGGGGTCCGTTCCCTTGGCGAGCGCGTGACCGTGGCCGCGGTAGGTTCCGGCCGCGTAGTCGTCGGGCTCGAGCGCCGAGCAGATCCCGACGGGCACGGCCTCCTGGCCCGCGGACAGATGCGTGGTCCCGTGCACCTCGCCCTTGAGGAAGAGGCGATGGATCTCCTGCTCGAAGCGGCGGATGAGGCGCATCCGGCCGTAGCGCTCGAGGTACTCGGCGGGGGACTCGCCGGGCCTGTCCTGCCGCTCGTGGGCGCGCTCGGTCTGTGTCCCGGCCATCGCGGCCACTGTATCGCAATCGTTTGCATAGACTGAGCGGCACATGGATGTGAGCGATGTGAGCGCGCAGTGGAGGATGTGAGCGGGCAGTGAAGGCGACCGCGCCGACCTCGGCCAAGGCACTGGCACGGGAGAAGGTGAAGGGCCTGTGGATCGCGATCCCGACGCCCTTCACGCCCGACGGCAGGCACGTCGACGAGGACGCGCTCACCGCCTCGGTCGAGCACTACATCACAGGCCTTCTGGTGGACGGCATCTTCTGCGGCGGCGTGATGGGCGAGTTCTGGGCCCTCTCCCTGGACGAGCGCAAGCGGGTACACGAGCTCGTCGTGCGCCAGGCCGGCGGGCGCGTGCCGGTGATGGCGCACGTCGGCCACCACGTCTTCTCGGACATGGTCGATCTGTGCGGGCACGCGCTCGACAGCGGCGTCGACTTCGGCATCGCGATGAACCCGTACTACCCGCCAAGCCCGCCGCCGGGGTCGGTGCGCGCGTGGTACGAGGCCCTCTCCGCCGCCTCCCCCCTGCCCATGTTCCTGTTCAACACGACCTACGCGGGCTACTCGCTCACGCCCGAGCTGATCGCCGACCTCGCGGACCTCGAGAACGTCTGCGGCATCAAGAACCCGCAGGGGATGGAGCACCTGCTGCGCGTGCAGGCGCTGGCCGGCGACCGGATCGTCGTGACCGACGCATCCGAGCGGCACTGGCTCGAGCTGCACGCCGAGCACGGCTTCCAGGCGCTGATGTCCACCCCCGCGCTGGCGCTCTACCAGCGGCCCGGCGACCTGCCGGTCTTCAAGTACACGCGCCTGGCGACCGCTGGCGACCTCGACGGCGCGCAGGACATCAGCGACCGCCTCGGCCCGGCGCGCGACGCCTTCGACCGCTGGATGCGCGAGCCATGGCTCGAGCGTCGCGTGATCCCGATCGCGCAGCTGAAGGCGTGGCTCGCGCTGCTCGGGGTGCCGCAGGGACCGGTGCGGCCGCCGCTGGTGCCGCTCGCGCGCGAGGACCAGCTGGCGCTGCGGCGCGACGTCGATGCGCTGGGGCTCGCCTAGCCGCGCGTCGGGGCCGACGCCATGCCGACCCTGCCGTCGTCGCTCAGGCCGTCGCTCACCGGGACGTTCTCGGCCTCGAGCTCGAGCGCCGATCCGCGTGCCTCCAGCTCGAGCAGCGCAATGAAGTCGATGTCGTCGTAGCCGAATCCCTTCAGCGCCTGCACCGCCTGTTGGGCGGCTGCCGCGACCGGCATCGGCACGCCGTGCTCCTCGGCGGCCTCGAACCCCAGGTGGAAGTCCTTGTAGAGCAGCGCCGGGGTGAACGTCGGGGTGAAGTCGAGGTTCACGATCGCCGGGGTCTTGTAGCGGGTGAACATCGAGCCCATCACGCTCTTGTTGAGGAACTCGAGGAAGGCCGCGCGCGATACGCCGCCCTTCTCGGCCAGCACGGTGATCTCGGCGAGCGACTGCGCCACCACGCCGAGCATCAGGTTGTGGCAGATCTTGACGAGCCGGGCCAGGTCGCCCTCGCCCACGTACGTGGCGCCCGCGCCGAACAACTCGAGATAGGGCCGGACGGCCTCCCACGCGTCGGCCGGGCCGGACACGACGAGGGTGAGCTTGCCCGCGTCGACGACGGACGGGTTGCCGCTCACGGGCGCCGCGAGGAGTGCCACCCCGCGCGCGTCCGTCTGGGCCCGCACCTCGGCGGAGGCCTCGGAGGACACGGTCGTCGAGTCGACGATCATCGACGGCGCCACCTCGGACCTCGACAGCAGGCCGTTCTCGCCGGTGACGACGGCCTGGAAGTCCTCGGAGCCGGCGACCATCGTGAAGACGATGTCGCGGTCGGCGAGCTCCGCGGGCGTGTCGACGACCCTGGCGCCGAGCTCGGCTAGCGGCTCGGCCTTCGCGCGTGTGCGGTTGTACACGGCGAGGTCGCAGCCGGCGTCGAGCAGGCGCGTCGCGATCGCGTACCCCATGCGACCGGTCCCCACCCAGCCAAGCGTCTTGTCCTTGAAGTCGAAGTCCGGCATCGATCTCCCTGCAAACGTTTGCACAACGGTACGGGACTCGCCGCCGCCGTGTCAAGGGCAGCGCGCGGCCCTTTGGGTTGCGCCCCGGTGCAGTGCGTGCAATCGTTTGCAGAATGGCACTGCACACGTACGGGACGATGGCCGTCGACTGGGAGGAACGTGTCCGCTTCGACCGCCTCCGGGAGGAGCGGCTGGCGCGGATCTCGTCCCTCCTCGCAGAGTCGGAGCTGGGCGCGCTGCTCTGCTTCGACATGACGAACATCCGCTACATCACGGCCACCCACATCGGCACGTGGGCGCAGGACAAGCTGAACCGCTTCTGCCTCCTCCCCCAGCGCGACGAGCCGATCATGTGGGACTTCGGCTCGGCAGCCCGCCACCACCAGCTGTACAACCCGTGGCTCGGTGACGGTCGCTCGCGCGCCGGGATCTCGACACTGCGCGGGGCGATGTCCCCGGAGTCCGGCCGGGCCGAGAACGTCGCCGAGAAGATCCGCGTGGAGCTCGAGCAGCGTGGGCTCCTGGGCGAGCCGGTCGGGGTCGACGCCGTCGAGCCGGCCGTGCTGTTCGCGCTCCAGCGCGCGGGCGTGCAGGTGGTGGACGGTCAGCAGCTCATGCAGCGGGCGCGCATGATCAAGACGCAGGACGAGATCACGCTCCTGAACACGGCCTGCATGATGGTCGACGCCGCCTACGAGGAGCTCTACCGCGCGATGCGGCCGGGCATGCGCGAGAACGAGTGCGTGGGCCTCGTGAACAAGGTCCTCTACGACATGGGCTCCGAGTTCGTGGAGGGTGTGAACGCGATCTCGGGCGAGCGCTGCAGCCCCCATCCACACGTGTACACGGACCGGACGCTGCGGCCCGGCGACCCCGCCTACTTCGACATCCTCCACAGCTTCATGGGCTACCGCACGTGCTACTACCGCACGTTCGCGGTGGCGAGCGCGTCGAAGGCGCTGGTCGACGCCTACAAGCGCTGCCGCTACTACCTCGACGCCGCGATCGACCTGATCCGGCCGGGCGTCACGACGGGCGATGTGGCGGAGGTCTGGCCGAAGGCGCAGGAGTTCGGGTTCGCCGACGAGGAGGCCGCCTTCGCCCTGCAGTTCGGCCACGGCGTGGGCCTCGCGATCTGGGAGAAGCCGATCTTCAGCCGGCTCGTCTCGCTCGACCACCCCGAGGAGATCCAGGAGGGGATGGTGTTCGCGCTCGAGACGTTCTGGCCGTCGAGCGACGGCTGGTCCGCGGCGCGGATCGAGGAGCAGCTCGTGGTGACCGCCGACGGCTGCGAGGTGATCACGCGCTTCCCCTCCGAGGACCTCGTGATCGCCGGCAAGCCGTACTACACGGTCGGCGGGACGCTGCCGCTCGAGCGCGACCACCAGTCGAACCGCAACACCGAGCTCGACGCCGACACCCGTGAGGCCGTGCCCGGCAACGGCCGGATGCCGGCCGGCGACGCGGTGCGCCTCTAGCGCGTGCGCGCGGCTGTCGTCGAAGCCATGGGCCGCCCGCCGGCGGCCGCGGAGGTGGCCGAGCCGCGGCGGCGGCCCGGCGAGGCGCTCGTGCGCATCCGCGCGGCGGCGCTCAATCCCGTCGAGCTCCACATCTGGAACGGCCACTTCTTCGACGGCCCGCCGCGGCCTCCGTACGTGATCGGGCTCGAGGGCGTCGGCGTGGTCGAGGAGGGCGAGCGGCTCGCGCCGGGCACGCGGGTGCGAGTGGAGTTCGTGCACCCGGGCTACGGCCGCGACGGCGCGCTCGCCGAGTACGCGGTGGCGCCCGAGGAGCCGGATGCCTCGGACCGCGCCTCGCAGGCGTCGGTGGCGCCGATCGGCGACGAGCTCGACGACACCACCGTCGCGGCGCTTGGCGTGCCCGTGTTCACGGCTCTCATGTGCCTCGAGCGCGCCCAGGACGCCGGCGCCTCGCTCGACGGCGCGCACGTGCTCGTGACCGCGGCCACCGTCGCGGTCGGCACCATCGCCGTGCAGCTCGCGAAGCTCATGGGCGCCGCCCGCGTCGTGGCGGCTGGGCG
>JBKGUS010000321.1:0-32974 GCA_046462295.1 Thermoleophilaceae bacterium
GCGCCGGGCGGCTCGTTCATCTGCCCGAACACGAGCATGGTCTTGTCGATCACGCCGGACTCGGTCATCTCGAGCCACAGGTCGTTCCCCTCGCGCGAGCGCTCGCCAACGCCGCAGAAGGCCGACAGCCCGCCGTGCTCCTTGGCCAGGTTGTTGATCAGCTCCTGGATCAGCACGGTCTTGCCGACCCCGGCGCCGCCGAACAGCCCGACCTTGCCGCCCTTGGCGTACGGCGCCAGCAGGTCCACGACCTTGATGCCGGTCTCGAAGATCTCGCGCGTCGGGGTGAGGTTCTCGACGCTCGGAGCGGGCCGGTGGATCGGCCAGCGGTCCTCGAACTTCACCTCGCCGGCCTCGTCGATCGGGTCGCCGAGCAGGTTGAAGATGCGCCCCAGCGTGCCCTCGCCGACCGGCACGGTGATCGGGCCGCCGGTGTCGCGCACGGTCACGCCGCGCGAGAGGCCGTCGGTGGCGTCCATGGCGACGGCGCGGACGCGGTCGTCGCCGAGGTGCTGCTGCACCTCGAGCACGAGCTTCGTGGTGGCGCCCTCGTCGCCGGGCTGAGCCTCCTCGCCCTCGGCGCCGTCCCGCTCCAGCTCGATCTCGAGCGCGTTGTAGATCTCGGGCAGGTGCTCAGCCGGGAAGGCGACCTCGACGACCACACCCTGGACCTCTTCCACGGTCCCCGTGTTCGCGTCGCGGCTCTTCTGCTGCTGCTCTGCCTGGGTCTGCGTTGCTGCTTCCACTGACTCTCCTGTCTGGCCGAAGCACCCGGCTCGGCCGGGTGCGCACGGTCCCTATCTCAGTCCTTCGGCCCCGGCCACCACTTCCATGATCTCCTGCGTGATCTCCGCCTGGCGCTGGCGATTCGCCTCGAGCGTCAGGTCGTCGATGATGTCAGCGGCGTTGTCCGAGGCGCTGCGCATGGCGCTCATGCGGGCGCCGTGCTCGGACGCCGTCGACTCGAGCAGCGCCCGGTAGATGGAGATCTCCACGTAGTCGGGCACGAGCCGGGCGAGGATCTCCTCGGGGTCCGGCTCGTAGATCCAGAGCGCGCGTGATTCGCGCTCCTCCTCCTCCGACCCACCGTCCTCGCCCTCGTCCTCTGCGATCACGTCCGCCTGTTGCAGCGGCAGCAGCGTCTCGCGGCGTACCTCCTGGTTGATCGCGGAGATGTAGCCGTTGTAGATGATTTCGACGCGGTCCACCTTGTCGTCGACGTACGCGGCGGTGAGGCCGTCGGCGATCGCGCGGGCGTCGGCGAAGGCCGGCCGGTCGGTGAAGCCCGTCCAGCTGCCACCGACGTCGAGCTTGCGGAACTCGAGCGAGGAGAGCCCGCGCCGGCCCGACACGTACCAGAGCACCTCCTTGCCGTCGGAGCGCAGCTCCGCAGCGCGCCGGTTGCCGGCCCGGATGATCTGCGAGTTGAACGGGCCGGCCAGCCCGCGGTCGCCGGTCACGAGCAGGACGCCGACCGTCTGGACGTTCTCCTTCTCCTCGAGTATCGGTAGGCTGGGGATGTTCTCGGCGGCCTGCGAGGCGCGCGCGGTCATCCGCCGGAGGGCATCCGCGTAGGGCCGCAGGTGCTCGATCCGCTGCTCCGCGCGGCGCAGGCGCGCGGCGGCGACCATCTCCATCGCCCGCGTGATCTTGCGGATGTTCTTGACCGACCCGATCCGGCCGCGGATGTCCTTCAGGGAGGCCATCTAGGCGGGGGTGCTCTCCTGCTCGGGAGCCTCCTGGACGGCCTCGTCCTCTTCCGCCTCGGCGCGCCGCGCCTCTTGAGTCGGCTCAGCGCCATCCCCGCTCGCCCGCCCCTCACCGGCGCCGGCCTCCTTCTCGCGCTCCTCCCTAGAGAGGATGCGGTCCGATTCGCCCGCCTCGATCGGGTTGCCCTCGGCGTCGAAGTCGGGGCCGAAGTCGTCGATCGCCTCGGCCATGCGGTTGCCGAGCCGCTCCTCGATCGAGTCGTCCCACTCGCCGTTCGCGATCCGCTCCATCAGGTCCGAGTCCTCCGAATGGAGCCGCTGGAGCATCATCTCGTGGAACTCGCGGATGCGCTCGACCTTGATGCGGTCGAGGTAGCCGCCGGTGCCCGAGTAGATCGCCGCCACCTGGTTCTCGATCGGCCAGGGGTCTCGCTCGTCCTGGTTGAGCGCCTCCACGAGCCGCGCACCGCGGTTCAGCGTGGCCTGCGTGTCGGCGTCGAGGTCGGAGCCGAACTGAGCGAACGCCTCGAGCTCGCGGTACTGGGACAGCTCGAGCCGCAGCTTCCCGGCCGTCTTCCGCATCGGCTGCGTCTGCGCCGAGCCGCCCACTCGCGACACCGAGATGCCGACGTTGATCGCCGGGCGCACGCCCGAGCGGAACAGGTCGGACTGGAGGAAGATCTGCCCGTCGGTGATCGAGATGACGTTCGTCGGAATGTAGGCTGACACGTCGCCCGCCTGTGTCTCGATGATCGGCAGCGCCGTGAACGAGCCGCCGCCCAGCTCGTCGCTCAGCTTCACCGAGCGCTCCAGCAGGCGCGAGTGAAGGTAGAACACGTCGCCCGGATAGGCCTCGCGGCCTGGCGGGCGGCGCAGCAGAAGCGACATCTGGCGGTAGGCGAAGGCGTGCTTCGTGAGGTCGTCGTAGATCGCCAGCGAGTGCTTCCCGTTGTAAAGGAAGTGCTCGGCCATCGCCGCGCCCGCGTACGGCGCGAGGAACTTGATCGGCGCGGCCTCGTCGGCCGGGGCGGCCACGATGATCGTGTGGTCGAGCGCGCCGGCCTCCTCGAGTTGGCGGGCGACGTCGACGACGACGGACATGCGCTGGCCGATCGCCACGTAGACGCAGACCAGGTCCTGGCCCTTGTTGTTGATGATCGTGTCGACGCAGATCGACGTCTTGCCGGTCTGGCGGTCGCCGATGATCAGCTCGCGCTGGCCCCGGCCGACGTTCGTCATCGAGTCGATCGGCTTGATGCCGGTCAGCATCGGCTCCTTCACCGGCTGGCGGGACACGACGCCGGGGGCCTTGAACTCGGCGGGCCGGGTCTTCGTGGTGTTCACGTCGCCCTTGCCGTCGAGCGGCCGGCCGAGCGGGTCCACGATTCGCCCGAGCAGCTCCTCGCCAACTGGCACCTCGAGCAGGCGGCCGGTCCTCTTGACCTGGTCGCCCTCCTCAATCTGGTCCCACTCGCCGAACAGCACGGCGCCGACGTTGTCGGACTCGAGGTTGAGCGCGAGGCCCGTAACGTCGTGCGGCAGCTCGAGCAGCTCCATCGACATGACGTTGTCGAGGCCGTGGACGCGGGAGATGCCGTCGGCCACGGAGAGCACGGTGCCCACCTCGGACAGGTCGGCGCCGCCGTCCTCGAGGCCCTGGATGCGCTCCTTGAGGATGCTGGTGATCTCGTCTGGCTTGATCTGCATGGGTCTCCTAATTATGTCCGTGCGCACCCGGCTAGCCGGGTGCTTCGGCTAGGCGGCCGCTCTGGCGACCTGCTTGCGAAGTTGTTCGAGTCGGTTGCGCACCGTGGCGTCCAGCACCATGTTGCCTACACGCACCTGCAGGCCGCCCAGCACGTCCGGATCGACCTTCGAGGACAGCTCCACGCGCCGGCCGGTCTGCTCCTCGATGCTCCTGCCGATGTCCTCGACGAGGCTCTCGTCGAGCTCCACGGCGCTGGTCACGGTCACCGGCAGCAGCTTGTTCTTCTCGGCCCACATCCTGTCGAGGATGCGACGGATCCGGAACAGCGCCGGCATGCGGTGGCGCTCCGCGAGAAGCTCGAGGAAGTTCAGGAGGCGCTCGTCGGCGTCGCTCACGATTCGCCGCACCCCGTCCCTCTTCTCGTCACTCGAGAAGTACGGCGAGAAGAGGAACACCTGGAGCTCGCGGCTCTCGTCGAGGGCGTCGGCGAACTCGCCGAGCTCGTCGTGCACCCGGTCGAGGACGTCGTTGTCCCTGGCGGCCTCGAACAGCGCGCGGGCGTAGACCTCAGCGATTTCTTCCATTGCCCTCCCGCCCGGCCAGCGCCGAGAAGTCCACCTCGCGCAGCGCTTCCTCGATCAGGCGGCGGTGGTCGTCAGGGGTGAGCGACTTGCGGGTGACCTTCTCGGTGGCGATCACGGTGAGGTCGGCGACCTCCTTGCGGATCTCGTCGAGCGCGCGGCGCGTCTCGGCCTCGATGTCACGCCGCGCCGCGGCCAGCAGCTCCTCGCGCTGTTTCGTGGCGTCCGCCTTCGCCTGGTCGTTCAGCGAGTCGGCGGCCTTGCGCGCGCGCACCACGATGTCCTCCGACTGCTCGCGCGCCTCGCGGAGACGGGCGCGGTACTCCTCGAGCAGCTCGTCGGCCTCGCGCTTCGTGCGCTCGGCGTGCTCGATCGAGTCCTCGATCGCCTTGCTGCGCCTGTCGAGCGCCTCCGAGATGCGCGGGAAGACGAGCTTGTTGAGGATCAGCAGCGTCGCGCCGAACAGCAGCAGCGTCCAGATCATCAGCCCCAGCTCGGGGCTGACGAGGAAGCTGCCGCCGCTCTCCTCCTCGCCGCCTCCGCCGCCGTGTGTCTCCTGAGCGAAGACGAGGATGTCGCCGACCAGTTCCATCTCAGAGGAAGAAGGCGATCAGGCCGAAGATGAACGTGTAGAACGCGACGGCCTCGATCAGCGCGAAGCCGAGCCACTGGATGCTCGTGATCTCCTCGCGCATCTCGGGCTGGCGCGTGACCGACTCGATCACGCTCGCGAAAAGGAGCCCGAGCCCGACGCCGGCGCCGATCGACCCCAGCCCCGCGCCGATGCCGAGCGCGATCGCCTTCAGACCGTCGTCGGTGACGCCCTGTTGAGCCTGGGCGATCGGGAAGAGCAGCACGTCGAGCATTTGAACAGCCTCCTTCGTCAATGACCTTCGGCGGAGGTGGCCTCACCGAAGTAGATGGATGTGAGCGTGGCGAAGATGAACGCCTGCAGTGTGGCGATCAGCACCACCTCGAAGAGGAAGAACGCGAGCGCGAGCGGGAACGTCACCCAGCCGAGCACGGCCAGGCCGAGGATCACTCCGAGCCCGCCGCCCATGAACAGGATGAGCAGGTGGCCGGCAAGGATGTTGGCGAAGAGTCGCACCGACAGCGAGATGATCCGGACGGTCTGCGAGATGATCTCGATGACCATCAGGAACGGGCGCATGGGCTTCGGCGTGCCGCTCGGGATCCAGCTCTTGACGTAGGGCACGAAACCCTTCGCCCGGACGCCCTCGATCTGGTACGAGAACCAGACGACCAGGGTCAGCACCAGCGGGACTGAGAGGTTCGCGGTGGCGGCATAGATGCCGAACGAGGGGAACTCGATCCCGAAGACGTTGACCGTCTCGTGCGTGTTGGTCGGCAGCGGGACGTAGCCGATCAGGTTCGAGATCCAGATGAAGAAGAAGAGCGTCCCCACGAACGGGAACCACTTCTTGCTCATCTGCTCGGACATGTTGCCGCGCGTGATCGTGTTGTAGGTGAGGTTGTAGAGCGTCTCCACCGCGGTCTGGACCTTGTTCGGCCGCTGCTGCATGCGCCTCGCCACGTAGACCATCGCCCCCGTGGTCAGGATGCAGGCGAGGAAGAGGTAGAAGACGGCGCGGTTGATGCTCATGTCGAGCCCGCCGATGTTGATCTCGATCCAGGGCTCGAGCCGGAACTCCTCCTGGGGCTGAAATTCGTCGTTCTCGCCCTCGCTCCCGAAGGCGGCAAGAAGGATGATGGCGCCGGCGATGTACACCCCGAAGCTGATCAGCAGGATGCGCTTGACGCTCACGCCCGGCCACCCTCCACGCTCCTGGTGACGAACACTGCGGTGAACCAGACCTGGAATGTCACGGCCATCAGGATCGCGGCCGGGAGCCCCGCCTCGTCGTCGATGAGGCCGATGCCGAGCACCGCAAGGGCCATGAACCAGACGCGCCCGATGACGCTGACGCTCAAGAGCCCGACCGCGGCGCGCGGGTTGCCGGAGGCCTCGGCGCGGCCGAGAAGAAGGGCATGGACGGCGCGCTGGAGAAGCCACGCCACGGTGACGCCGCCCCAGGCGAACATCGACAGGTCCGCGGCGACGAAGACGGGGAGCGCGAGCGCCAGGACGCCAAGGTCCACGTACCGCAACATGCGCAGCGGCATGGGATCGGATGCTTGCAGAGCGTGGGTCGTCAAGGAGTGTCCCGGGAGAGCGACGAGCGTGGCGGCGTCCTTATGCTCCCCTGCGGGGCGCTGAACGGTACATGAAGAATCGACTTTGTGACTACTTTGTGACAGTCCGCTCGCACGGCATCCTGGTCGCCGTCGCGGCGGTGCTCCTGCTCCTCCCAGTGCCCGCGGTCGCGGCACCCTACACCGCTCCCGGGAACAAGGTGTTGTGGGGTGGTCAAGGCGGCTACAGCGCCGCCCACATCCGCGACTTCGCCAAGCAGTCCGGTAAGCATCCGGCGGTCTTCAACTACTTCATCGAGTGGAAGGCGAACGACCCGACCTTCCACTGGCTCGGCTTCCGCCTCCAGGACGCGCTGGACGAGGGCGCGCGGGCGATGCTGTCGGTGGAGACCTCGGGCACCGGGATCAGTAACGCCGAGTTGGCGAACGGTGCCGGCGACACCTTCCTGATCCGGCTGAACGGCCTGATGGCGGAGCACGGCCAGGTCGTCTACCTGCGGCCGCTGTCCGAGATGAACAACGGCAACAACCCCTACTCGGCATACGACCTGTCGGGCCGCTCGCGCGGGCCGGCCTGGTCGACCAGGCAGTTCAAGCGGGCCTGGCGCCGGCTCGCGCTGATCGTGCGCGGCGGGGAGGTCGCAAGGATGGACGCGAAGCTTCGCCGGCTCGGCATGCCGCCGGTGCGTACGGGCGCGCGCCTCCTGCCGGGGGCGAAGGTGGCGCTGATGTGGGTACCGCTGTCGTTCGGCAACCCGGAGATCGCGAAGAACCACCCGAAGCACTGGTGGCCGGGGAAGGCCTACGTCGACTGGGTGGGGACGACCTGGTACTCGCCGTATAGGAACACGTCGGCGATGCACCGGATGTACAACTTCCCGCTCTGGCGCAGCAAGCCGTTCGCGTTCGCCGAATGGGGCGTGTGGGGAGCGGACGTGCCGAACTTCGTGAACCAGTTCTTCGGGTTCCTGAAGTCCCACCCGCTGGTGCGGATGGCCGTCTACTACCAGTCGGCGGGGCTGAAAGCGGAGTTCCGCCTGTCGACCCACCCGGCGTCGCGGGCGGCGCTGCGGCGAGCGGTCAGGTGGCCGCGGCTGACCGGGGTGGCGCCGTAGCGGGTCAGCCCTGGGTGAGTCGAGCCACCCATTCCGAGGCAGCCCGCCGGATGCGAAGTTCCCGGTCCGAAGCGACGGTGACCGGCGCCTGCTCAGCGTGACCGGTCGAATTCGTCCGCGATGGCGCGCATGTGCGCCTCGAGGTCCGTCAGGAGCTCGCGCACGCCGGGCGAGAGCCGCGCGCCAGGGCGGGTGATGATCGCGAATGTGTCGTAGAGCGCGGGGCTGAAGGACGCGGTGCTGAGGCCCTGGGGGTAATAGGGCGCGTGGGTGTAGGCGCTGGGGAGGTACGTGTCGCCGATGCCGGCCGCGACGAGCCGCAGCGCGATGTCCTTGAGCTCGACCTCGACCTTCGGCTGGAGGTGGACGCCGAGGGCTTGCGCGCGCTCGGCGAGCTGGCGCCGGATCGGATCGTTGTCGGCGGACTCGGCGTCGTAGAAGACGAGCGGCGTCGCGGCGAGCTGCTCGATCGTGGCTAGCTGTCGTGTGTGCTCGGGGGAGGCGCTCACGTAGAGCACCTCGTCGCGCACGATCGGGCGCACGTCGAGCTTGTCGTCGTCGATCGGCAGCAGCACGACGCCGGCCTCGAGCTCGCCGCGCCGGACGCGTTCGACGATCGCCGAGGAGTTGCGGCCGACCAGCCGCACCGAAACGTCGGGATGACGGCGCAGGAACGCGGCCACGAGCTCGTCGACCCGCCATGCGGACGGCTCCCCGAAGACGCCGACCGCGACTGTTCCGTTCCGGAGCGCCGTGAGCTCGCCGACGCTGTCTGCGGCGTGCTCGACCGCACGCAGGCTGCGCGTCGCATGCTCGGCGAAGGCGCGCCCGGCCTCGGTTGGCACGACCCCGCGTCCGGCGCGGACGAAGAGGTCGGCGCCGAGGACTTGTTCGAGCTTGCGAACCTGCTCCGCAACCGCCGGCTGGGAAACGTGCAGGGCCTCCGCGGCGGCTGTGAAGGAGCCGAGCTCGAGTGCCACGCAGAAGCAGCGGATCTGCTGCATCGACAAAAGCTCAGCCTTCGACTGCACCAAGCAGCCAAGCCTACCTTGATGGTTGGCGGCCGCCGATCATGGCTGGATGACGCGCGATGCGGTGATCGTCGGCGGCGGGATCGCCGGACTGTCGGCGGCTTGGCGGCTGCGCCACCGCGACGTCCTGCTGTTGGAGGCCGGCGATCGTCTCGGCGGGCGCATGCGCTCTGACCCCCGCGGCGAGTACTGGCTCAACTATGGCGCTCACCTCTTCCCCGCGCCGGGCTCGCTGGTCGATGGGATGGCGCGCCAATGCGGGCTCGAGACCGTGCCGTTCACCGGCAGCACGATGGGGCTCGCCGTCGCCTCCACGCTCCTCACCCACGGGCGCGTCGAGACCTACCCGTTCCGGCTACCGCTCTCGCTGCGCGACCGGATCGCATTCGCCAAGGCGGCCCTCAAGGTCCAGCGCGCGGTCGCCCGCTACCACCGGCTCGAGCAGCGCTACGACTTCGAGGACCGCCGCACCTTCGGTGAGTTCCTCGGCCCGCTCCCACCGGCGGCGCGGGAGATCTTCTCGTGCGCGGCGCACCGCGCCACCGCCGAGCTGGACGACCTCTCGGCCGGCTGCGGGATCGGGCTGTTCGCACTCGTGTGGGGCGGCAAGAGCTCGTTGATCGCCCGCAACCTGCTGGGTGGGTCCGGCCGGTTGCCGGCGGCGCTGGGCCGCGAGCTCGGCGACCGCGCCCGCACCGGCTGCCGCGTGCGGGCCATCCGGCCGGATGGCGCCGACCTGGTGGTGCACCACGACGGCGGCGAGGTGAGCGCGCGCCATGTGATCGTCGCCGCGCAGGCGCCGCACGCGGTCCCGCTCGTCGCTCCCGTGGCCGAGCAAGCCGCCGCCGCGCTGTCGCAGCTGACCTATGGCGCGTTCGTGAGCGTGGCGGTCGAGACGAGCGAGACGACCGCGATGCCATACGACGACGTCTACGCGATGGCCACCCCCGGCCGCGCGTTCGACATGTTCACCAACCAGGCGCAGGCTCTGCGGCGCGGCGGCCCGCGCCGGCCCGGCGGGAGCCTGATGCTGTTCGCGGGCGCCCAGGGCGCCGCGGCGCTGATGCGCGAGCGCGACGAGCTGATCGTCGAGCGCTTCCTGGCCGACCTGCACGAGCTCTACCCGCAGACCCGCGGCGTGATCGCCGGGGCCACGGTGCACCGCTGGGAGCTCGGCAACGTCTACGCGCGCCCCGGCCGCAGTCGCCTCCAGGCGCCACTCGAGGGGCCGCTTGGCGCGCACGAGAACCTGCATCTGGCGGGCGACTACTTCGCCGAGCTGGGAAACATCGAGGCGGCCGCCCGCACCGGGCTCGGGGCCGCCGAACGCGTCGACACCCGAATCCGAGAGGTCACCCATGTCTGAGCCCTTCCACGGAGTGCTGCCCGCGCTCATCACGCCCTTCACGGAGGACGGCGGCGCGATCGACAACGACGCGCTCGCCGCGATCGTCGACCGCCTGATCGGCGCCGGCGTCGCCGGACTCGTGCCCGGCGGCAGCACCGGCGAGTTCACCACGCTCAGCCACACCGAACGCCGTCAGCTCGTCGAGGTCACCGTCGCGGCGGCCGCCGACCGCGTCCCGGTCGTTGCCGGCACCGGCGCGCTCTCGACGCGCGAAACCGTCGAGCTGAGCGTGCACGCCGCGCGCGCGGGCGCGGCCGCGGTGATGATCGTCCCGCCGTTCTACGACGCGCTCTCGTGGCGCGAGCTGCTCGCGCACTACACCGCGGTCGCGGACGCGATCGACATCCCGATCATGTACTACAACCTCCCGAGCGCCTCGGGCGTCAAGCTCACCGCCGCCCAGTTCCGCGAGCTCCAGCGGGCCGGCGTCAGCTGCCTGAAGGACACGGGCGGGGACGCCGTCGCCGCCACGGAGCTGATCCAGACCGACGGACCGATGCTGCTGGGCGGCTGGGACACGCTCACCTTTGCCGCACTCGCGGCAGGCGTCCGCGCCGTCGTCTGGGGCACGGCCTCGATCCTTCCGGAGCAGTGTGTCGAGCTGCACCGGCTGCTGATCGACGACATCGACCTTCCCGCCGCCCGTGAGCTGTGGGCGCGGCTGTGGCCGCTATGCCAGTTCCTCGAAGGCCAGAGCTACCCGGCCGCCGTCAAGACCGCGTGCCGGCTCGTCGGCGACACCACCGGGACCGTCCGCGCACCGCTCCTCCCGCTCGACGACGCCGCGACCGGCGAGCTGGCAGCCCTGCTCGAACACGCGTCCCCAATCTGGGTCGCTTCCGCGGAAGCGCCGAACTTGGGCAGGCCGTCAGGTGGCCGCCGCTGACCGCCGTGGCGTCGTAGCGGGCTCCGCACTAGGAGGCGCGGCGCAGCGCCGCGGCGCCGCCCGGCTCGAGCACGGCGAGGAACGCCCGCACCACCCGCGCGTCGAACTGCGTCCCGGCGCCCGCCTCGAGCTCGGCCCGTGCGGCCTCCTCGCCCATTGACGACCGGTAGGCGCGGTCGGCGGTCATCGCCTCGTACGCGTCGGCCACGGCCAGGATGCTCGCCTCGAGCGGGATCGCGTCGCCGGCCAGACCGAGCGGGTAGCCGTGACCGTCGGGGCGCTCGTGGTGGGAGTGCACCCAGGCGCGCAGGTCGTCGAACTCCGGGTGCGCGAGCAGGCGCGCGCCGATCTCCGGGTGGGTCCGCATCTCGCGCCATTCGTCTGCGTCGAGCGGCCCGGGCTTGGCGATCACGCGATCCGACACGCCGATCTTTCCTACGTCGTGCAGCACCCCGGCGAGGCGGACGCGCTCGACGTGATCGTCGGCAAGTCCGAGCCGGATCGCGATCTGCTCGGCGTAGCGCCCGACCGTCTGTGAGTGGCCGACCGTGCCGGCGTCGCGGATGTCGAGCGCCTCCGCGAGGCCGATCACGGTCGCGAGCTGCAGCTCGGCGCCCTCGGGGCCGCCCACGGAGGCGAGCATGCGAGCGACCTCCTCGCTGTACACGACCGAGCGGTCCTTGCCCAGCTCTTTCGCCGCGCCCATCGCGTGCGTCGCGAATCCCATCAGCAGGTCGAGGCGGTCGCCGTGCTCCGGGTAGCTCGCCACGCCGAAGGAGATCGTCACGGGCATCGTGTCGTCGCCGAAGGTGCGGTGTGCGGCGCGCCTGAGCCGCTCCGCCACGATGAAGGCGCCGCGCTCGTCGGTCTCGGGCAGGAGCAGCGCGAACTCCTCGCCGCCGATGCGCCCGGCCGAGTCGATGCGGCGCTTCCACTTCATCATGTCGCGCGCCGCGAGCTGGAGCGCCCGGTCGCCCGCAGGAAGGCCGAGCCGGCCGTTCAGCTCGGCGAGCCCGTCGAGGTCGCCCACGACCACCGCCAGCGGCCGGCCTGTGCGGCGCGAGCGCTCGAGCTCGGAATCGAGCAGCTCCTCGAAGGCCCTCCTGTTGAGGAGGCCCGTGAGCGGGTCGGTCCTGCTGGCGTCCGAGAGACGCGTGGACAGCCGGGCGATCTGACGGCGCTGGTGAAGGATCACCCCGAGCAGGACCAAGACCACCCCAAGCGCGGCGATGGACGCGAGTCCCATTTCAGGTCTGTATCGGTGGCTACGGCCCGTTCGTTTAGGACCGGCTCAAACGGCCCGCAGCAACGCGTCGACCACCTGGGGGTCGAACTGGCGCCCCGCGCCGTCGCGGAGGGCGGCGGCGGCGTCGTCGAACGCGAGCGCGCTGCGGTAGGGGCGATCGCTCGTCATGGCCTCGTAGGCGTCCGCCACTCCGAGGATGCGCGCCTCCAGCGGGACCTGGTCCCACGGGTGCCCGGCCGGATACCCGCGCCCGTCGGGGCGTGTGTGGTGGTACAGGATCCAGGAGCGGATGTCGTCGAAGTCGGTCGTCTCGACCATCCGCGCGCCGATCTCGGGATGCCCGCGCACGACGCGCCACTCCTCCTCGCTGAGCGGACCGGACTTGCGCACCAGCTCGTCGGGGATCCCGACCCTCCCGATGTCGTGCAGCACGCCCGCCAGCCGCACCCGCTCGACCGCGTCGGGCGCCATGCCGAGCTCGCGGGCCGTCAGCTCGGCCAGCCGGCCGACGCGGTGGCAGTGGCTGACGCTCCCGCTGTCGCGCATGTCGAGCGCCTCGGCCAGGTTGAGCAGGGCAGCGAGCTCGACCTGGGCGTCGTCCTGGGTGCGAGGCCGGCCGGCGAGGATGCCGGGCACCTCGGCGCTCGAGATGACGGTGCGGTTGCGGCCCAGCCGCTTGGCGGCATAGAGGGCCTGGTCGGCGGCGCGGAGGAGCGCCTCGGACGAGGCGCCGTGGAGCGGGAAGGTGGCGATGCCGAACGAGACGGTCAGGCCGTCGGGCCCCTCTTCGATCCCGGTGCGGATGCGCTCGGCGAGCATGTAGGCGCCGTGCGCGTCGGACCCCGCGGCCAGCAGGGCGAACTCCTCGCCGCCGATGCGGGCGGCCACGTCGAAGCCGCGCTTGGTCGAGCGGATGGTGCGGGCCACGCGGCGGAGCGCCTCGTCGCCGGCCTGGTGGCCGTGCTCGTCGTTCACGCGCTTGAAGCGGTCGAGGTCGCCGACGATCAGGCTCAGCGGGGCCTCGGCGCGGCGGGCGCGCTCGAGCTCCAGGTCGAAGATCTCCTGGAAGCCGCGCCGGTTGAGCAGCTCGGTGAGCGAGTCGCGGTGGGCGGCGTCGGCGAAGCCGGCGATCATCGCGGACATGCGGTCGCGCACCGCAAGCACGAACAGGCCGCCGGCGAGCAGGGTGCCGGTGGTGGCGAGCCACCCGTCGAGGTGGCTGCCCGGCGGGGACTCGGCCGCCAGCGCCAGCGCGTAGCCGGTCATCGCGAGGCCCAGGTGGACGAGGGCGGCCGGAAGCGTGAAGAAGTAGAACGCGAACAGCATCACCCACACGTACGGGAGCGGCCCGTACGAGGACGCGTGCCCCCACGCGTACATCGCGAGGCTCACCGCGACGCTGCCGCCGGCCGCCGCGATCTGGAAGCCGGGGAGCGGCATGCGCTCGTACACGACGCTCAGCGTCAGGGCCGCGGCCAGCGACGCGATCGCCACCGCCAGGAGGAGCGTGCGGTCATCGACCGACGTGTCGGGAAGCGCCAGGGAGACCAGGCCGAAGAGGCCGCCGAGGGCGAAGTAGATCGCCCCCCAGCGCGCCATTGTCTCCCGCGTACCGGGGGCCTCCCTACCGCTCACGGCGCCACTATATGGCCGGCCTCGCCACAATGCCGGTGCGTGTGGATCCAGCAGCAGGTGAGGCTCCGCGCCCGCCCACGCGGCTTCCATCTCGTCACCGACGAGATCGTGGCCGGCGTGCCCGACCTGGCCTCGCTCGAGACCGGGATGGCTTTCGTCTTCATGCAGCACACATCCGCCTCTCTGACGATCAACGAGAACGCGAGCCCGGACGTTCGGCGCGATTTCGCCGCCTGGTTCGACCGGGCGGTGCCCGACGGGGCGGATTACTTCGTCCACACGCTCGAGGGACCCGACGACATGCCTGCCCACATCAAGTCGTCGCTCACCGGCGCGTCGCTGGTCCTGCCGGTGCAGGACGGCCGGCTCGCGCTGGGAACGTGGCAGGGGATCTACCTGTGCGAGCACCGCGACAACGGCGGCCCGCGCAACGTCCTCGTTACGGCCTACGGCTCGGCCTGAGCTAGCGCACCGCCATCACGCGCGCCGGGCCGCCGGACCCCTCCTCCCACGGCACGACCCCGACCACGGCGGTCATGCCCTTCGGGCGGACCGCGCCGAGGTTGGCCAGGTTCTCGAGGCCGTAGCGGTCGGCGCCGAGGAGCAGGATGTGCACGGGGAACGTGGTCGAGTTGCCCGGGTCGAGGCTCATCGTGTCCACGCCGACCCCGGTGATGTCGCGCTCCTCGAGGAGCCAGCGCACGGCTTCCTCACTCCAGCCGGGGAAGTTGTAGTTCGGGAAGGCGTCACCGCCCTTGAAGGCCGCTTCGTCGCCGATCTTCGCGTCCCAGCCCGAGGTCATGGCCACAAGCGACCGGCGCTCGATGCGCCCGTGCCGGCGCTCGAAGCGCCGCAGGTCGTCGGGTGTCACCGTGGCGTTCGGGTCGCGCTCCGCCTTCTCCGAGATGTCCACGACGACGAGCGGGACGAGGAGCTCCTCCGGCGTGATCTCGGGCGTCAGGCGTGCACCGGGCACGAAGTGGCCCGGCGCGTCCATATGGGTGCCGGAGTGCTCGCCGAAGGTCCAGAGCTGCGAGTAGAAGCCGTCGGGGGTGTAGTTGAAGAGGTTCTGGCGCTGCGGCTCGGGACCCGTGAAGACCGGCGATCCCTCGCGGAAGACGTGTGTGAGGTCCTGGACCTTGGGCCGTCCCCTCTCCCGCCCACGGCGCGCGTGCGCGCTGTGCGGCAGTGTGGCCGCTATGCCGGCGCCGGCCGCGCCGGCGAGGGCCGCACGGCGGGTGATGGCCGGCAGCCCCTCCTCCTCGACCCGGGCGCGGACCGCCTCGACGGTACCTGGAAGACACATGCCGCTCCTCCTTCGCTCGCTCGCTCGCTCGCGCGCGAGGCTACTCCCGGCATTCTGGCCGTTCAAGGCCCGCTGCGACCGGTCCGACGCATCTGCGAACATGCGTTCGTGCGCTGGGACAACCTGAAGGTCGAGACAGAGGAAACCCGGACCCTCCCCGGCTATCGCGAACCGGCGGCGATCCGCACCTTCGACGCCCCCGAGGCGATGAACGTCCGTTTCTACGAGGTGCAGGCGAAGTCGATCCTGAACCGGGTGCCGAAGGCGTCGAAGATGCCGTTCCGGTGGACGATCAACCCGTATCGCGGATGCAGCCATGCCTGCTTGTACTGCGTCTCGGGTACAACCCCTATCCTAATGGGGGACGGACGGACGAAGCCAATCGCCGACGTTCGTGAGGGCGATTACGTCTACGGGACCGTCCGGAACGGCAAATATCGCCGCTACTGGGTCACCCAGGTGTTCCGTCATTGGTCGACGATCAAGCCCGCCTTCCGGGTGATGCTGGAGGACGGGACGGAGCTGATCGCCAGCGGCGATCACCGCTTTCTCACCCGCCGCGGCTGGAAGCACGTGATCGGGACCGAATGGGGGTCGATGAGACGGCCGCACCTCACGTTGAACGACACGCTGCTGGGGACGGGCGCGTTCGCCGAGCAACCGGAGCACGCGCCGGACTACCGGCGCGGCTACTTGAGCGGCCTTATTCGAGGCGACGGGCATCTCCGGTCGCACGAGTATGCGCACCGCTTCCGCCTTGCGCTCACCGACATGGAGGCATTGAGGCGGGCAAGGAGCTTCCTCGAAGCGGAGGCCGGGTTGGTCTTGCCCGAATTCGCCTTCGCCACGCGGGGCAGGAGGTCCATGAGGCAGATTCGGACGCAGTCGCGGGACAACGTGGGGGCGATCACCGAGCTGATCCGCTGGCCGCGGGTACAGCGGCCGGAGTGGTGCAAGGGATTCCTGGCAGGCATCTTCGACGCCGAAGGCTCACCGGGCGGAGCCCTCCGGATCTCCAACACCGATCCGGAGATCATCGACTGGATCACCTGGTCGCTTCGGCTCCTGGGGTTTCGCCTCGTGGTGGAGGACCGGAAACTGCCAAACGGCCTCAAGGTCGTTCGTCTGCTTGGCGGCGTCCCCGAGAAGCTCCGCTTCTTCCTCACGGTCGACCCGGCGATCGACCGGAAGCGAGAGCTCGACGGCATCGCTCTCAAGAACCCGAGCGCGAAGCTCAAGGTCGAGTCCATCGAGCCGCTCGGCAAGGGCTGGCGCATGTACGACATCACCACCGGCACCGGCGACTTCATCGCCAACGGGGTCGTCAGCCACAACTGCTTCGCCCGCCCCACGCACACGTATCTGGACTTCAACGCACGCGAGGATTTCGAGCGCGAGATCGTCGTCAAGGTCAACACGCCCGAGGTCGCCCGTGCCGAGCTGATGCGGCCCAAGTGGACTCGCGAGCACGTCGCCCTCGGGACCAACACGGACCCGTATCAGTGGGTCGAGAAGAAGTACGAGCTGCTGCCGGGCGTCTGGGAGGCCATGCGGGACTCGCGCACCCCCTGCTCGGTGCTGACCAAGTCGCCGCTGCTGCTGCGCGACATCGAGCTCTTCAAGCAGATCCCGAGCTTCGCGGCCAACCTGTCGATTCCCACCATCGACGAGAAGGCCTGGCGGGCCAGCGAGCCGCACACGCCGCATCCGCGCAAGCGGATCGAGGCGGTCGCGGAGCTCAACCGGGCGGGCATCCCCACGGGTGTCCTGATCGCTCCGCTCATGCCCGGCATCAACGACTCGCCCGAGCAGGTCGAGGAGATCCTCGAGCTGTGCGCCGAGGCGGGCGCCGTGTCGATCGGCGGCATCTGCCTGCACCTGCGCGGCGAGGTCCGGGACATCGTCATGGACTGGCTGCGCTCCTACCGGCCCGACCTCATCCCGCGCTACGAGAGCCTGTACGCGCGCGGCGCCTACGCGCCGAAGCCAGAGCGTGAGCGGCTCTCGCGCCTGGTCCGCGAGGGCCGGCGGGTCACGCGACTGAGCCGCGACCCGGCGGCGGACAGGCCGAACGCCGAGACGCTGACATCCGAGCCGGAGGACGCCGAGCCGGAGATGGCGGCGCCGCCGCCTGAGCAGCCCTCGCTGTTCTGAGCCGTGCGGCGCGGTACCGTCGGCGTGTGGCCGATCCCGGCGAGCCCCTCTCACCCGCCCTCTTTCGCGCGCTCGCCAAGGCCTTCAAGGGGGTCAACGCGGAGCTCGGCCGCCGTCTCGAGCCGCACGGCGTCCATCCGGGACAGGACTACGTCCTCGACGAGCTCTGGCGTCAGGACGGTCAGCCGGTGGGCGTGCTCGCCCGCCGCATCGGCATCGAGGTCCCCACGCTCGTCCGCACCCTGACCCGCATGGAGGCGGCCGGGCTGCTCCGGCGCGAGGCCGACCCGGCGGACGGGCGGCGGGCGATCGTGCGGCTCACCGACCGCGGGCGGGAGCTCGAGCAGGTCGTCCCGGGGATCCTCGCGGACGTGACCGAGCAGGCCACCGCCGGCATGTCGGAGGCCGACGCAGAGAAACTGCTGCGCCTGCTCGGCAGGCTCCGCGCAAACCTCGCCGAAGGGCCGCTCCACGTAGATTCATAGCCGGCTAGTATTATTTGCTAGCCAGCTAGCAAACGACCGCGGCTCGCTTGGGCCGAACGGAGGCGGAGCAGCGTCATGGACACCGGAATGAACGGACGGGTCGTGCTCGTGACCGGAGGGTCGTCCGGCATCGGCCGGGCGATCGCGAAGGCATACGGAGCCGAGGGAGCGCGCGTGGCCCTCACGTACTACTCCGGAGGGGAGGCCGCGGAGGCCACCGCCGCGGAGATCGGCGAGGCGATCGCGCTGCCGCTCCAGCTCGAGCGCGCCGGCTCGTGTGAGGAGGTCGTGGCCCAGGTGACCGAGCGGTGGGGCGGCATCGATGTCCTCGTGGCGAACGCCGTCCGGTGGCCGGACCGCTCTCCGGAGGACGCCGGCGGCTTCGAGCGGATGCGCGTCGAGCGCTGGCAGACCACCCTCAGGACGAACCTCGAGGGCACGTTCGCGACCGTCCGCGCGGCCTTGCCGGCGATGCGCGGCCGCGACTCGGGCGAGCGGATCGTCCTGATCTCGTCCGGGCTCGCAGAGGAGGGGATGGCGGGCGGCGGCGACTACGGGGCAGCAAAGGCGGGCCTCCACGGCCTTGCGCGGAGCCTCGCCTGGGAGCTCGGCCGCGAGGGGATCCTCGTCAACGTGGTCGACACGGGCTTCACGCTGACCGAGCGCAACCTCGAGCACTTCGGCGACGAGTTGCGCGAGCGTGTGGCGGAAGCGGTGCCCAGCCGCAGGCTCTCGACCCCCGAGGAGGTGGCCCGCCTGGTTCTGTTCCTGGGCTCGGCGGCGAACGGCAACATCAGTGGCGAGATCGTGCGAGAGGGGTCGTCGACGGCAGGCTCGGCACACGCTTCCATGGCGGCGTGAACGCCCGGTCGCGCTAGTCGCGGCCCACTGCCTCGAACTCGCCCGTCTCGGGTCGGCGCACCGCCTCGAACTCGCCCGTCTCCACCTCGCGCTCGACCTCGGTCTCGATCTCCTGCTCGCTCAGCGCCGGGATCTCGCCCGTCTCCACCTGGCGCCTCAGCTCGCGCTCGCGGAAGCGCTTGAACTTCAGGATCTCCAGCACGATCACCAGGTAGACGCTCGCCGCGAACGCCACCAGCGCGAACGCCCCGATCACGATCGCCCAGCCGGCGTTGAGGGTGCCGTCGTCGTCCGAGTAGGGCACGAACCGCATCGCCAGCGCGAGGGCCGCCAGCGACAGCGTCCAGCCGTACAGGTAGAGCACGGTTCGCCGCTGCGAGAACCCGATGTTCGCGAAGCGGTGGTGGAAGTGCCATCGGTCCGCCGAGTACACCGGCCGGCCGTACTTGATCCGCTTGGCCACCACGAAGGTGGCGTCCAGCGCCGGCACGGCCAGGATGAGCAGCGGGAAGAACAGCGCGACGACGGCGGCCGTCTTCAGAACGCCCTGGATCGCGACGCAGGCGAGCAGGAGCCCCAGCAGGTTCGAGCCCGCGTCGCCCATGAAGATCGACGCCGGGTGGAAGTTGTGCCAGAGGAAGCCCACGGCGGCGCCCGCGGTCAGGGCCGCCAGAATCCCCGCGGCGGTGCGGTCGGCACCGTCGAACGACAGCGCGATGATCGCGAACGTCGCGGCTGCGATCATGCAGACGCCCGCCGCCAGGCCGTCGGCGCCGTCGGTGAAGTTCACGACGTTCATCACCGCGACGATCCCGATGAGCGTCAGCGGGTAGCCCCACGCGCCCAGATCGATCGGCTCGACGAAGGGCAGCGTCAGGTTCTCCACGCGGACGTCGCACCAAACCGGGATCGCCGCGGCGGCGAACTGCCCGGCGAGCTTCACGAACGGATGGAGGCCGCCGGGCTTCGCGTCGTCCACCGCCCCGATCAGCGCGATCGCGATCGCACCGCCCACGATGCCGCGCGTCTCGGTGCCGGCCGGCAGGAAGATCAGGGCCGCGACGACCGCGGCGGCGAGGATGGCCAGACCGCCGAGCCCGGGAACCGGGCGTTCGTGCAGGTCGCGCTCGCGCGGGTAGTGGAGCACACCCAGGCGGGTCGCGAGCCGAGCTGTCGGCGGCGTGACGGCGAACGCGACCACGGCGGCGACGAGAAACGCCCAGAGGGCATCGAGCTCGTCCATCCCCGCTCAGCCTAGCCCTGCGCGACGACGAACACGATGGCCGTGTACTGGAGCGCCGCGGCCCCGATCACGAGCGCATGGAAGACCTCGTGGTAGCCGAACACAGACGGAATCGGGTCGGGCCTGCGGAGCGCGTAGACCACCGCGCCGGCCGTGTACAGGAGCCCGCCCGCGACCACCAGCGCCGTGCTCACCGGGCCGAGTCCGTCGAGGAGGGCGGGAAAGGCGGCCACCGCCACCCAGCCGAGCACCACGTAGATCACGGCCACGAGCGGCTTGGGCGCATCGATCCAGACGAGCTTGAGCACGATCCCGCCGAGCGCGCCCGCCCAGACGACCACGAGGATCACGGTGGCGAGCGTCCCCTCGAGCACCAGCACCGCGAACGGCGTGTAGGTGCCGGCGATGAGCAGGAAGATCATCGAGTGGTCGAGCCGGCGCATCCAGCGGCGAGCGTTCTGCGACGCCCAGGTGACCCTGTGGTAGAGGGCGCTCGTCCCGAACAGCGCGGCCACGCTCGCTGCGTAGATCGCAGCGACTGCCGCCGCGCGGCCGGTGGGCGCTACCGCGATCAGGACAGTGCCCGTGACGAGCGAGCACAGGAAGGCCCACTGGTGCGAGACGCCGCGGAGACGAGGCTTCACGCGGGCGGCTCCTTCAGCTGGTGGGCATGCGTGAAGAAGCCGCGGTAGCCCATCGACACGGAGATCAGAGCCGCCAGCGACACGCTGCCGAGCAGCACCCAGAGCAGGATCAGCTGGAGCCGGACCGCGTCGATGGGCTCGGCGCCCGCCACCAGCATCCCGACCATCGTGCCTGGGAAGAAGACGATGCCTGTCGTCTTGGTCGAGTCGATCAGGGGAATCATGCCCGAGCGCAGGCTACGCGTCACGAGGCCGCGCGCGGCCTGGCGCGAAGTCGCACCGAGCGCGAGCATCGCCTCGATCAGGGAGGCCTGGCCGCGCACCTCGTCGGCGAGCCGGTTGAGCGCCACCGCGGCGGCGGTCATCGAGTTGCCGATCACCATGCCGCCCACCGGAACGAGGTAGCGCGGCTCGGCCTCGAACACGCCGAGCGCCAGCACGAGGCCCAGGGTGATGACCGCCGCGGCGCTCAGGGCAAGCAGCAACGGGACGAGCGCGCCGGGCACCTCCTTCGCCCGCGAGCGCGCGGTGAATGCGCCGAAACCGACCATCACGGCGAGCAGCGCGCCGACGAGCCAGAGGCTGTCCGAGTCGAAGATGGCCTGGATCACGTAGCCGATGGCGGTGAGCTGGACGAAGGAGCGCAGGACCGCCACGGCCAGGTCCTGCTCGAGCTCCGCCCGCCGCCAGAACGACACGCCGATGGCGAGCGCGATCAGCGCCAGGCTGGCGGCCACCTCCACGAGGGAGATGTCGACGGTGCTCATCCGCCCAGCTCCACCACCCGCTCCGCGAGCCGCTCCGCCTGGGCGCGTTCGTGGGTGACGAGCAGGGTCGAGCATGGGAGCCGGGCGAGCGTCTCCTCCACCCCGCTCTTGGTTCGGTCGTCGAGAGCGGCGGTGGGCTCGTCCAGCAGCAGCACCTCGGGATCGAGCGCGAGCGCCCGTGCGAGCATCACGCGCTGCTGCTCGCCGACGGACAGACGTCCCGCATCGCGGTCGGCGTAGGAGGAGTCGAGCCCGGCGAGCTCGAGCGGACGCAGCGGGTCCACATGGCTGCCGTGCAGCGCGGGCCCGTAGCGGACGTTGTCCGCCACGCTGCCGGGGAGCGGAGCCGGCAGCTGCGGGACGAGCACGGCGCGGCGGCGCAGCTCGAGCGGGTCCAGCTCGCGGACGTCCTGGCCATGGAAGCGCACCCTGCCCTCGTCGGGGTCGGCGAGGCGGTTCAGGAGCCGGAGCAGCGTCGACTTGCCGGACCCGGACGGACCCAGCACGGCGGTGGCACCCGGCTCGATTGAGAGGCTGAGGCCGCGAAGCACCGGCCGGCCCGCGCGGGCCAGCGAGACGTGCTCGAGCTCGAAGAGCGTCAGACCGCCGCGGGAGCGAGTTGCGGATACAGGGGATAGCGCTCGGCCAGCGCCCGCGTGCGTTCGGACAGCTCGGCGCGCTTGTCGTCGACGAAACCGCCCGTGAGGGCCTCGCCGATGACCTTCCCGATCTCGCGGAAGTCGTCGACCTGTAGGCCGCGCGTGGCGAGCGCCGGCGTGCCGATCCGAAGGCCCGACGACACCGCCGGCGGCCGCGGGTCGAACGGGACCGCGTTGCGGTTCACCGTGATGCCGATCTCGTGCAGGCGGTCCTCGGCCTGCTGTCCGTCGAGCTCCGAGTCGCGCAGGTCGGCGAGCACGAGGTGGACGTCGGTGCCGCCGGTCAGCACGTTCACTCCGGCCGCGACCATCTCCTCGGCCACCACGGCCGCGCCCGCCCGTGTGCGCTGCTGGCGCTCGCGGAACAGCTCGCTCTGGGCCAGCTTCAGCGCTACCGCCTTGCCCGCGATCACGTGCATGAGCGGGCCGCCCTGGTGACCCGGGAAGACGCGCGAGTTGATCTTCTTCGCGTACTCCTCCTTGCAGAGGATCATCCCGCCGCGGGCGCCGCCCAGCGTCTTGTGGGTCGTGGTGGTGACGACGTCGCAGTACGGGACCGGGCTCGGATGCTGCTCGGCCGCCACGAGGCCGGCGAAGTGGGCCATGTCGGCCATCAGGATCGCGCCGACCGAGTCCGCGATCTCCCGGAAGCGCTGGAAGTCG
Organism: Thermoleophilaceae bacterium; assembly: GCA_046462295.1. Classification (GTDB taxonomy): domain Bacteria; phylum Actinomycetota; class Thermoleophilia; order Solirubrobacterales; family Thermoleophilaceae; genus JACVRW01. The sequence goes on from JBKGUS010000321.1 coordinate 22,277, forward strand.
AGCTGTCGCGGGTAGGCAGACCAGCCGGCGAGGATCAGCTTGGGCCTCGCGTCCTCGGCGAGCTGCTGGAGCTCGTCCATGTCGAGCCGCGAGTCCTCCTCGCGGACGCCGTAGGCGACGATGTCGAAGTAGAGCCCGGAGAAGTTGATCTTCATCCCGTGCGTGAGGTGGCCGCCGTGGTCGAGCTTCATGCCGAGGATGCGATCGCCCGGCTCGAGCAGCGCCATGTAGGCGGCCGAGTTGGCCTGGGCGCCGGAGTGCGGCTGGACGTTCACGTGCTCGGCCCCGAACACCTGCTTGGCCCGTTCGATGGCGAGCTCCTCGGCGACGTCCACGTGCTCGCAGCCGCCGTAGTAGCGCCTGCCGGGGTAGCCCTCGGCGTACTTGTTGGTGAGGACCGAGCCCTGGCAGTCGAGGATCGCCTGCGGAACGAAGTTCTCCGAGGCGATCATCTCGAGCGTCGACTCCTGCCGGCCGGCCTCGTTCCGGAGGACCTCGGCGATCTCCGGGTCGACGTCGGCGATCGGCTTGGTGAAGTAGTCGGGGCTGAGCTCGCTCATCTCGGTGACCGTACCATCGCTACCCGAGGGCACCGCGGATGGCCGCGGCCGGGACAGCACCCTCTCGAACGATCCGGAAGCGTCCGGTCTTGTGGTAGGCGGTCAGGTCGACGACCGTCGAGGGAGTGCCGGGCAGCTCGCCCCCGTCCAGGACCATGTCCACACCGGCGCGGATGCGCTCGTCGACCTCCTCCACGCGCCTGACGTCCGCTTCCCCCGAGCGATTGGCGCTCGATTGGAGGACCGGCCAGCGCATCGCCCGCAGCGGGGCCAACCCAGCGGTCAGCTTCGGCACGCGCAGTCCGAGCACGTCCCTGTTCGGCTCACAGGCGAGCGGAAAGCGATGCGCTTCGTTCGCCAGCAACAGCGTGACCCCGCCGGGGAGCAGCCTGTCCGCGGCCTCCCGCGTTGCGCGTGGCAGCTCGGGCAGCGCCTCGAGGGCGAGATCCCTGTCGAAGAACATCACCGCGGCCGGCCGGTCGGGCCTGCGGCCCTTGAGCCGATAGAGGCGGTCGATCCCCTCGCGCGAGTCGGGTTCGGTCGCAAGCCCGTAGACCGTGTCGGCGGGGAAGAGCGCCACACCGCCGACCGCGATGCAGCGCGCGAAGGTCTCGACGTCCTCCTCGGTCACGGAGCCGATCCGACGGTCACGCGCTCGCGGCCCGCCAGGTCCGCGTGGGTGTCGGCATCGCGAAGGAGGGCGCGGACGCCGGTGGCCTGCCCGGGCGCGTGCTCGAGCGCCAGTCGGGTTCCGGCAGGGGCGGTGGCGCAGAGCTCGCGAATGGCGTCGAGGCCGTCCTGGCCGGCGACCAGCGCCTCGCGTGGCTCGTACCGCCTGATTTCCGGCGCGAGCCCGTCCCACTCGTCCTCGCGCACGTAGGGGAGGTTTGCGAGCACCAGATCGAAGTCGCCCGCGGGCAGCCCGCGATCGACCGACAACTCCAGCGACAGCCCGAGGCGCGCGGCGTTGGCCCGCGCCACCCCGACGGCCGCGGGCGACGCGTCGGATGCGGTCACGCTCAGGTCCGGGCGCTCGTCCATGAGCGCCAGAGCCACCGCGCCCGATCCGGTGCCGACGTCGTGCACCCGGGCCCCGGCAGGCAGCTCGAGCGCGATCTCCACCAGGAGCTCGGTCTCCGGCCGCGGGATGAGCACACGCGAGTCCACGAAGAGCTCGATCCGCCGAAATCCGCGGCGGCCGAGGATGTATGCGACCGGCTCGCGCGCGACTCGCCGCCGCACCCGCTCGCCGATGACACGCGCCTGGGCACCCGTCAAGGCTCGATCCGGCTCGGCGTGCAGCACGGCCCGGTCGGCGCCGAGCGCATCCGCGATGAGCACCTCGGCGTCGAGCCGCGGGGTGGAGCATCCGGCCGCGGCCAGCGCTGTGACGGCCGCCTCGACGGCGTCGCGAACGGGCGGTCCCACGAGGGCCCCGGCCCCGCCGGGTTGCGCCTCGCCGCCGGTCGCGGCCGCGCTCAAGCCGCCGTGACTTCCAGCATGCGCCGCTTCTCCTCCGCCTCCAGCGCCGCCGTGAAGTCGTCGAGCTCCCCGGCCAGGATGCCCAGGAGGTTGCCCTTGGTGAGACCCACGCGGTGGTCGGTCACGCGGTCCTGCGGGAAGTTGTAGGTCCGGATCTTCTCGGCCCGCTCGCCCGTTCCGACCTGTGCGAGCCGGGCCGCCGCCAGCTCGGCCTGCTGCGCCGCCAGCTCTCGCTCGAGCAGCCGCGCCCGCAGCACCCGCATCGCCTTCTCGCGGTTCTGCAGCTGCGACTTCTCGTCCTGCATCGAGACCACCACCCCGCTCGGCTTGTGGGTGATCCGCACCGCCGAGTCGGTCGTGTTCACCGACTGCCCGCCCGGGCCGGACGAGCGGTACACGTCGATCTGGAGGTCGTTCGGGTCCACGTGCACGTCCACGTCCTCGGCCTCGGGCAGCACCGCCACCGTGGCCGTCGAGGTGTGGATCCGGCCCTGCGACTCCGTCTCGGGCACCCGCTGCACCCGGTGGGTGCCGCCCTCGAACTTGAACACGCTGTAGGCGCCGTTGCCCTTCACCGCGAAGGTGTAGTGGCCGTCGCCGACCTCGAGCGGCTCGGGCTTGAAGCGGCGCCGCTCGGCGTAGCGGGACAGCATGCGATAGAGGTCGCCGGCGAACAGCCCGGCCTCCTCCCCGCCGGTGCCCGGCCGGATCTCGACGATCACGTCCTTCTCGTCGTTCGGGTCCGGCTCGACCATCGCGAGCCGGATCTCCTCCTCGAGTTCGCCGAGCCGCTCCTCCGAACTGCGCAGCAGCTCGCGCAGCTCGGGGTCGTCGCCGTCCTCGGCTAGCAGCTCGCGCGCGCCGGCGGCATCGTCCGTCGCGCGGCGCCATTCGAGCGCCAGCGCGTGCGCCGGCTCGAGCTGCCGGTAGGCGCGGCCGACCTCGGCGTAGCGGCGCTGGTCGCCGATCACTTCCGGGTCGGACATATGGAGCGAGAGCTCGGAGAACCGGCTCTCGATCTGCTCGACGAGCTGCTCGATCACCCCATAGAGGGTAGGGCTCGGCCGGCCACCAGCGCCGCCGCCACGGCAGCCTGGCCGTAGGAGATGCCCCCGTCGTTGGGGGGCAGCAGCCGCGGCACGAGCACGCGAAGGCCGCCGCGCTCGAGCGCGACGAGCGTTCGCTCGAGCAGCACGCGGTTCTGGTAGACGCCGCCCGAGAGGACGACGGTGTCGAGCGCCCGCTCCCCCGCGATCCGCGCGCAGGCGGCCGCGGTAGCTGCGGCAACGGCATTGTGGAAGCGGGCGCTGACGAGCGCCGGCCCGGCGTCCGTGTCGGAGGCGGTCGCGAGCACCGTCTCCCTCGCATCGAGAACCAGGCCGTCGCCTTCGACCAGAGGAAGCGGATACGCACCCTGTTCGCTCCGGTCGGCGATCCCCTCCAGCTCCGCCGCCGCCTGCCCCTCGTAGTTGACCGCGGTGCGCAGCCCGCACAGCGCCGCCACGGCGTCGAACAGGCGGCCCATGCTCGTCGTCGCCGGCGAGGCGAGTCCGCCCTGCGCAAGGTCCGTCACGGACCTCCACCAGGAGGGCTCGACGTCGATCGTCCGGGGCATCTCCGGCTCGTCCTGCGTGGCGACAAGCCACGCGCACGCCATCCGCCACGGCTCCTTGATCGCCTGCGCACCGCCCGGCATCCGCACTGGCCACAGCGAGCCCGCGCGCTCGAACCCCTCGAGCCCGCCGACCAGCAGCTCGCCGCCCCACACCGTGCCGTCGGTCCCGTAGCCCGTGCCGTCGAAGATCGCCCCGACGGCCGGGCCCCGCTCGCCGTGCTCGGCGAGGCAGGCTGCCAGGTGCGCGTGGTGGTGCTGCACGCCCACGTGCTCCGCGCCCTCCCGCTCGAGCGCATCCTTCGTCGACAGGTAGTCGGGGTGCAGGTCGTGGGCCACCACCTCCGGCTCGACCGCGAACAGCCGCTCGAAGTGCTCGATCCCCTGCCGGAAAGAGCGCAGCGTCTCCCAGTTCTCGAGGTCGCCGATGTGGTGGCTCACCCACGCCCGCGCTCCCTTGGCCACGCAGAAGGTGCTCTTCAGCTCCGCGCCGTAGGCAGCGATCGGCCGGACCGCCTCCACGGGCAGCGGCACGCTGTCCGGCACATAGCCCCGCGAGCGCCGCAGCATCACCCGCCCCCGCACGACGGAATCGTCCGTACGCATGTGGATCGGCCGGTCGTGGGTCAGGAACAAATCGGCGATTCCGCTCAACCGCTCCAGGGCGTCGTCGTCCTCGTATGCGATGGGCTCGTCGGAGACGTTGCCGCTGGTCATGACGAGCGCCACTCCGATGTCTTGGAGGAGCAGATGATGCAGGGGCGTGTAGGGGAGCATTACGCCGAGATCGGGCGAGCGCGGAGCAACCGAGTGCGCAACGGCGGCGTCCGCCAACCGCCGTGCGATGACGATGGGACGGGCGCGGCTGACCAGAGTCTGCTCCTGCGCCGACCCGAGCTCGACCATTGCCCGGGCCGCCTCGAGGTGCGGCGCCATCAGCGCGAAGGGCTTTTCCTCTCGATGCTTCCTTTGGCGGAGCTCTGCAACCGCGGCTTCGTCATCGCAGCGGCATGCGAGGTGGTAACCGCCGAGCCCCTTCACGGCCACTATGGCACCGGCGAGGAGGTGATCCCGGATGGCTGGAAGTGGGACGGAGAGGGAGGGCCCGCACTCCGGGCACGCGTTCGGCTGCGCGTGGAAGCGCCGGTCGCCCGGATCCTCGTACTCGGCGCGGCACGCGTCGCACATGGTGAAGCCCGCCATCGTCGTGAGCGGGCGGTCGTACGGCACCCCGCGGACGATCGTGAACCGCGGGCCGCAGTTGGTGCAGTTGACGAATGGGTAGCGGTAGCGCCTGTCTGCGGGGTCGAACAGCTCCCGCAGGCAGTCATCGCAGGTGGCGCTGTCCCGCGAGACCGGCGCGTAGGCGTCTCCGTGCCGCTCGCTCGCGACGATCGCGAAGCCGCTTTCGCCGACCGGCGTCAGCTCCTCGGAGCGAACCCGCTCGACCACGGCAAGCGGCGGCGCGTCAGCCGCCAGGCGGCGCATGAAGCTGCTCACCGACCCTGCATCGCCCTCGATCTCGAGCAGCACGCCGCGCTCGTCGTTCAGCACCCACCCGGCCAGGCCGAGCTCTCCGGCGAGCCGGTATACGAACGGGCGGAAGCCGACCCCCTGCACGGTCCCCTCCACCCGCGCACGCACGCGGGCGGGCGAGCTCATTCCTGGGGCCGGCGGCGCGTCTCGGACAGCAGGAACCCGTACAGCAGGTGGTCGACTGCGAGGGCGGCCCGCTCGACCGGCCGGCCCTGGTAGGCCTGCTTCAGCCCCAGGAGGGGTGCGATTCCCACTTCGAAACCCACCCACACGACCAGCCCGTAGACGGGGCCCGCCCAGTCCCGGCGCCGGATCACGTCCGGCAGCGCCGCGAAGGCGAGCCCGCCCGCGGCTCCGTAGCTCCAGTGCAGCGCCTCCAGCGCGGCCCGGCGCCGCTTGCGCGGCACCCGGCGGAACAGGCCGGGGGCGCGCTGACTGGCGATGGCCTGCGGCGGCGTCTGATCGACGATGCCAGCGCTCTGGGTGAACTCCCTCATGCCCGTCATGGCCATGGCGGCGATCGTTCCGCGCAGCGCGCCGTGCGCGAGCTCCTTCGGACCGAGCGTGCTGCGGGTGTCGCCGGCGACTGGCTGGCTCACGCCGCCTCCACCAGCTCGCGGAGCGCGTGATATGCACTCGCCTGCGCCTCCTGGATCCGCGGGATGTGCTCGGAACGGCTCACGATCACGTGATCCGCGAGCCCCTCAGCGGCCACCCGGCCGCCGTCGTATCCCACCAATGCGACGGTCGCCATCCCGCGCCGGCGCGCCTCGGCCAGCGCCGCCAGCACGTTCTCGGAGCCCCCGCTGGTCGACAGCGCCAGCAGCGCGTCCCCCTCCCGGCCGTACGCGATCACCTGGCGTTGGAAGATAGCCGCCACGCCGACGTCGTTGGCGACCGCGGTGAGGATGGCGGCATCCTCCGTCAGGTCGATGGCGGCCCGCGGCGGCCAGCCCTGTGGCGCGGCGCGGAAGTCGGCCACCACGTCCATCGCGTCGGTCGCCGAGCCACCGTTGCCGAGCGCGAGCACGGTGCCGCAGCCACGCAACGACTCGGCGGCGGCGATCAGCGCATCGCGGTTCTCGCTCAGAGTCTGCTCACGCAGCCGCCCCACCTCGCGCGCCTTCATGAGCACCGAAGCGCACACGTCCTCCAGCACCCCCTCGATGCTCTGCTCGGGCTCGCCCAGGAACGGATACAGGAAGCTCGAGGCGCCGGTGCCCCGTCGACCCCCCGAGATGTGCTCGAAGAACACGTGGCACAGCTCCCAGAGCACGTGGTAGTGGGTCTCGGCGAGCTCCTGGCGAACGAACGGATCGTCGCTCGGCGGCTCGAACTCCCATTCCGCGCCAAGCGCCTCGTACGCGATCGTCAGGCAGCCGCGCTGCCGGGCGATCGCCAGCGCCGGACCGGCGCCGGCGTCGAACGCGATCGCGATGTCGTCCGGTCGCGCGACGAGCTCGACCTGCCGCTCGAGCTGGCCGCCCTCGCGCGAGAGCCCGATCGCGGGCAACGCCCGCTTGCCGACGATCACGGGGTGCACGAACTCGACCGCGACGTGGCGCACGTCGGAGCGGGCCTGGGGCGACTCGCCGAGCGCGAGGAGCCGGCCACCGCGAGCGAAGCGCTCGGCGACCCGGTGGCAGAGCCGCGCGATCCGCGCGGCCTCGCGGTCGAAGAAGCCGGCGTTTGCCTCCGTGCGCGCAGTCAGCAGCCCGTCCAGCCGAGTGGCGATCACACCTGCTGAAGCCAGCCGCGCACCTCCTCCATGCCCTCGCCCGTGCGCGCGCTGACGAGCATGCGCTCGACGCCGGGATGTACCTGGTCGAGATTGTGGAAGAACCGGTCGACGTCGAAGTCGACGTGTGGGAGCAGGTCGATCTTGTTCACGATCACGAGCTCGCAGGCCCGGAACATGAGCGGGTACTTGAGCGGCTTGTCCTCACCCTCGGTGACCGAGCACACCATCGCGCGGGCGTCCTCGCCGACGCGGAACTCGGCCGGGCAGACCAGGTTGCCCACGTTCTCGATGACGAGTAGGTCGACCTCGTCGAGGGGAAGCGCAGGCAATGCGGTGCGCACCATGTTGGCGTCGAGATGGCACTCGCCGCCGAAGCCGTTGCCGGTGTTCAGCTGGGCCACCGGCACGTGCAGCAGCGACAGGCGATCCGCGTCGTACGAGCCCTGCACGTCGCCCTCGAGCACCGCTGCACGGAGCCCGGGGAGAACCCGCTCGAGCAGCGCGGTCTTGCCGGCGCCGGGCGCGCTCATCAGGTTGACCACCTTGACCGCCGCCCGCTCGAAGTCGGCCCGGTTCGCACGGGCGATCGTGTTGTTTGCGTCGAGCGCGTCCTCGACGACCTTGACCTTTGTCCGGTGCACCCGGCCTCCTACATCAACTCGATTTTCAGGTACCTGCGCGCGGCCGGGAACTCGGTCTTCAGCGCGAACGCGAGCGCGAGGACCAGAGCCAGCGCGAGCAGGCGCACCACCGTCGGCGGGATGTGGATCCCGTCCCTCATCTCCGTACCTCCTTCTCGTCGGGTTGCACGATCTCGCCCAGGAGGCGCTCCACGACGCCCACGGCACCGTCCAGTGCGTGGCGCACCGGCTCGCTCAGCTCCACGAGCACGTCGTCCTCCTCACCGGTCATCCGCACGGCCGGCTCGCAGCCGACCACGAGGATGCGGGCGGGCACGGGGCCGAGCTCGCTCGCCAGCCGAAGCACACGGACCGGGTCCATCCCGTGGGTGTCCAGCGACAGGGCGTCCGGGTCGGTGCGCGGCTCGATCACGTACACGGTCCCTGGCTCGCCGCCGCGCGGGGTCGCGTCCAGGAGCAGCGCCGCGTCCCACCCCTCTCCGAGCGCGTACATCAGGTCCATCCCGCGGATGCCGAAGTCCTTGACCTCTACGCCCGCGGGCAGCGGCCGGTCCATGAGCGCGCGCGCGAGCTCCACGCCGAAGCCGTCGTCGCCCATGAAGACGTTGCCGATTCCCGCGACGAGCACGCGCACCTCCGGGTGCGGCGCCGTGGGCGGGTCCGCGATCGGCTCGACTTCGTCGGGCGCGAAGAAGAACCGGTGGCCAATCTGGCGCGCCGCGCCGAGGTCGGCGCCAGGATCGTCCTCGACGATCACGGCCAGCTGCACGTTGCCGTCGGTGTCCTCCTCCACGGCGTGCACCACCGCCTCGCGCCCGGCCAGGGCGATGTCGAACACGTCACCCCCGGCTCGCGGCATCAGGCGCACCCGGCTGCCGCGGCTGAGCAAGTGGCCACCTACCGTGACGCCGTCGCGCCCGCGCCCTCTCAGCTCCGCCCAGCCGTCCATCGCCTCACCTCAGCAAGCGCAGCTCGCGGATGGTCCCGTGGAGCCGCATGAGCTCATCGGGCGACATGGCCTCGGTGCGCTCCAGGATCTCACGCGCCCGCCGGTCCGAGCCGCGCATCTCGGCCTTCTCGTCGTCGGTCAGCGCCAGGATGTTGAGCGTCAGGAGCTGGTCGATCTCGGCGCCGTCGAAGAGATCGCCCGGGCTCTCCGGCGCGACGCGGGGGTGGTCCTCGAGGATGATCGGCGAGGCGAGCACGGTGCTCCGGTCGCCCTCCTCGCCGACGAGTACCGGCCAGGCGCCCTCGTTCACGCACGCGGCCGCGGCCTCGCGGAGCCCCTCCGGCGGGTCGGCGAGCGACACGAAAGCTCCGTCGCTGGCGCGGAGGACGGCGTGCGTCGAGCAGAACGTCCGCTCGAGCGTCCGGGGGCGGTCCTCGCCCTCCCAGCGAGTCGTGTTGGCGACGCACAGCGACACCCTCCAGTGCCCGGACCCGAGCGGCTCGACCGCGGCGTCCACGAAGCCGCGGAGCTCGCGCCAGCTTCGCCGCACCGCACCCCGCGTTCCGGCCCGCCTCGTCGCGAAGCGGCTCCTCCTGCGAGCCGGCCGGGATCTCGACCGTCGTCCGTCCCGGGACGCGTGCGGCCACCTCGCGCTCCGTCGACTCCTCCCAGCTCAGGTGCCGTTCGCCGCCGATCTCGAGCTCGTCCACGGCGCGTCCCTGCGCGTCGAGCATCTGGCGCCTCACCACGTGTAGGAACCGGACCCGCGCCTCGACGGCCGTGCCGTCGCCGCCCTCGAGCAGGCACTCGGTACGCATCCGGGAACGGTCGTCGGGCCACCCGTCGGGATACACGCCGCCGAACGTGAACCGCTGCCGGTTCTTCAGCGCCGAGCGGCGGTAGGGCCACAGCACGTAGCCCTCGTAGAGCACGGCGTCGGCGATCTGCCGGACCGGGTCGGCGCTCACCGGTCGGCCCCCGCGAGGAGGCGGTCCACCGTCGCCTCCCACGTGGGCATGGCGTTGCGGGCGCGGTACGCGGCCAGCCGCTCGAAGCTCTCGCGCTGGAGGCGCAACCAGGCGGCCCCGGGAAAATGTTGCTCCATCGCCTCGCGCCAGACCGCGACGGGCAGGCCGAAGCTCGCCTCGCGGTCGAGGGGGAGCCGGGCGACGCCCAGCCGGCCGCCGTCGCCGGCGTGGAAGACGGTGCCGCTGAACAGGAGCTCGAGCGGCACCTCCCCGTCCTCCAGCGCGTCGAGGTAGCGGGTGGCCGCGACCTCGAAGTCGTAGGTGCAGGCGAGCGGCAGGTCCACCCGCGTCGAGCGGGTGAACCCCGGGACGAAGAGCGTCGCGTTGGTCCAGAGGAAGCTGCGCAGGCTCGTGGCCCACTGCCTGGGCGCCCCGAAGAGCTCCACGAGGCGCTCCTGCTCCGCGGGCCCGTACGAGCGCAGCCTGGCCGCGATGCGCACTTGCGCATCGAGCAGCAGTGAATGCACCCTGGGACCCTCGACGCATTCGATCCGGAGCGCCAGCCTCATCGTCGGCACGGCGGAGTACGGCACCGGCGCCGCGTCCTCGACCGCGAACTCGAGTCGGGGCAGTGCGCCCACCGGGGGAGGTGCGTCGACCGGCGTGCTCATCAGCCCGGCGAAAGGTTCGGCATACGCGGATCGATCGGGTTGTGCGGGCCTGGGTTCACGCCCGTCGAGCGGCGCGCCGTGCTCCGCCCGTCAGGCAGATGCCCGGGCTGCTTCTCGTAGTTGCCCGCGGCGTTGCCCTGCTGCACCCCCGGCGTGTGGCCCGGGGTGTCCGGACTCGCGTCGCCCTTCCCCGTCTTCAGATTGTCGGCCACGTGGCCTCCTTTCGTTCGGCTCGACGCCTCAGCTCGTCGAAGAACGCGTCGAGCGCGTCCCACATCTCCTGGCCGCCGCCGAGGCCCTTCCAGCGGGTCCGCATCAGGCCGACCAGCTCGAAGCAGACGTCGAGCGGCACGATCCAGTAGTCGCGTGCCCCGCGCGCACGGTTCACGAGGAGCGCCTCGACGTCGGGCCTCATCTCGCCGAGCACCGGGTTCGCCGCCTCGATCTGCTGCCACGCGTCGAGCTCGAGCAGCGACTCGGTCGCGCCCATCGGGCTGGGATAGAACGCCGCCACGCGGCCGGCGCGGCTGTCGCGGAA
>JBKGUS010000322.1:0-3995 GCA_046462295.1 Thermoleophilaceae bacterium
CGCTACATTCGCCCGCTGCAACTGTTTGACTAGTACTCCCGGGAACGATCCTTGCCGAACGGACTCGTAAAAGAGCTGAGGGAAGTCGAGCCGGTCGCCCTCCCCGACCGCGACGTGCGCGCGGGCAAACCGCTCTTCCTCAGCAGCGTCCTTCGCTTCGACACGCTGCGCGCCCTCGTGCGTGTGGCGACGCTTGCCGCGCTCGACCTCCTCGGCCTCTTCTTCGCCATCTACACCGCACTCGTGGTGAAGACGGCCATCGTCGCGCCCGAGCAGCTTGGGCAGATGTGGGGGCAGGCAAAGGAGTACGCGCCGCTCGCCGGCCTGGTGATGCTCCTCCTCTTCGCCCGCTCGGGCCTCTACCGCGACCGCGCCCAGCGGCCCGGCTTCACGCGCGTGACCGCGTCGCTCTTCCAGGTCACGCTCGTCGTCCTGATCTACGCGGAGATCGAGGGCGAGCCGTTCCAGTCGTACTACATCTTCTACGGCTCGCTGTTCTTCGCCCTCGTGTACGTGTCGCTGCTGCGCTGGGGCTTCGAGCGCATTTCCGGAGCGGTGCTGCGCGCGGCGGGCTACCGGCGCCGCGCGGTGCTGGTCGGCTCGGGCGCGAACATCCAGGCCGTCGCCCACGCGCTCAAGGACTCCAACGTGATCGAGCCCTACGGCTTCGTGGCCCGCACGCCGCTGGCGCTCGTGGACGGCCTGCGCGACTTCCGCTCGCTCGAGCAGCTCGAGCGCCACTTCGACGCCGTCGACGAGGTCCTAATCGCCGACCCCGACTTCCCGCAGGGCGAGGCGGTCGAGCTGGTTGACCGCTGCCACCAGCAGGGGGTGCGGGTGCGCGTGGCGCCCTCGACGATGGAGATCCTGATGGACCGTGTCGAGTTCGTGCCGGGGCAGGCGCTGCCCCTGTTCGAGCTCAAGCCGCCCGTGTTCGAGGGCGTCGACTTCGCCATCAAGCGCAGCTTCGACATCGTCGGCTCGACCCTGCTGATCGTCTTCCTCGCCCCGGTCATGGGCCTCGCCGCGCTCGCCATCAAGCTCAGCTCGCGCGGGCCGGTGCTGTACCGCTCGACGCGCCCCGGCATCGGAGGGAGGCCGTTCGCCTGCCTCAAGTTCCGCACGATGGTGAAGGGGGCCGAGCACCTGCAGGAGCACCTCGAGGCGCACAACGAGCTGACCGGCGCGCTCTTCAAGATCCGAATGGACCCGCGTGTCACGCGCGTCGGGCGCTTCCTGCGCCGCTGGTCGCTCGACGAGCTGCCGCAGCTCTTCAACGTGATCCGGGGAGAGATGTCGCTCGTCGGCCCGCGGCCGCTGCCGCAGCGCGACTACGACCGGCTCGAGGCCTGGCACCGCAAGCGCTACCTCGTCCTGCCCGGGATGACCGGGCTGTGGCAGGTCTCGGGCCGTTCGGAGCTCGACTTCGACGAGCTCGTCAAGCTCGACTTCCTCTACCTCGAGCGCTGGTCGGTCTTCCTCGACCTGACCATCCTGCTAAAGACGATCCCCGCGGTCTTCCGGGCCCGGGGCGCCTGGTGAGCGAACCCTACGAGCCGGACAACCTGCTCGACCGGCGCTCCGACCCGGCCACCCTTCAGATCCACTACGACCAGGAGCACCGGCGGGAGCGCGCGCTGCTCGAGCAGCGCCTGGGACTGAGCGGCGGCGAGGTGCTGTCGGTCGGCTGCGGCTGGCACCCCGGCCGCCACCTGTTCCCGGGCCCCGCCTGGCGCATGACCGGCGCCGACCTGAACCCGGCGATGATCGAGCACGGGCTCGACACCGGCAAGCTGGACGCGGGGGCCGAGGGCCGGGCCGGCGAGCTGCCCTTCGAGCCCGGCTCGTTCGACGTGGTGCTCTACCGGCTCGTGCTCCACCACATCGCGTTCCAGGCGCCGCTCGGCTCGTGCTTCGAGGAGGCGGCCCGGCTGCTCCGCCCCGGCGGCGCGCTCGTGGCGATCGAGCCGGGCCTCTGGCACCCGGTCGGCGCCGGGCTCGAGCTTGCCAACCGCGCCGGGCTCGGCACGCTCGTGCACGGCACGCCGGACGACGTGCCGCTGTCGCCGCGGGCGCTCGTCCGCGAGTCGCGGGCGGCGGGGCTCGAGCCGGAGCTGCACGCGGTCACCTTCGGCTGGCGGCGGCTCCCGCCGGCGGCGCAGCGGGCGATCCACCGGCTCGACCGGCTGGGGTCACGCCCGCGGCTGGCTCGCTTCGGTCACACGCTTATGCTGATCGCCCGCCGGTACTCCACCAGCGGCATGCCGAAGTCGAGGTCGTCGAACGGGGCGCCCGCCGGCGTCCAGCCCTCGCGCTCGTAGAAGCGGCGGGCGCGCGCCTGGGCGGCGGGCGTGAACAGGCGCATCGAGCTGAACCCGCGCGCGCCCGCCTCGCGCACGGCCTCCGCATGAAGCGCCGTGGCGAGGCCCGTGCCCCACCACGGCTCGCGCACGAACAGCTGCCAGAAGTGGGCCATCGCTTCGTCGTCCGACGGCTGCGGATGGATCCGCGCCGGCATGATGGCCACGTGCCCCGCGATCTCGTCGTCCTCCTCGGCGATGAGGCACCACACCTCCTCGCTACCGAGGAAGGCGCGGAGCCGCTTCAGCTCGGCCTGCGGATCGGGCGGCTCCCACTCAGGCGGCGCGAAGGAGCGGTAGCTCTCGAAGCCCTCGGTGAGCACCGTGGCGATGCGCACGGTGTCGCGCGGCTCGGCGGGGCGCAGGGACCAGGCCATCCGGCCAGGATATGACCGAATGGCGAGCCGCTATGACGACGAACTGTGGGAGCTGGTGCCGGCCGATCCCGGACCGCCGCCGGCCCATCTCGCCGAGTTCGTGCGCGGCCTCGGACGCGTGGAGAGCGCCCTCGACGTGGGCTGCGGCGACGGGCGCCTCACCGCCCAGCTCGACGCGGCGGCGATCACCGCGGCGGACGTCTCGACCGTGGCGCTTCGGCGCGCCCGCGCGCGGCTCCCGGGCGCCGCGTTCGTCGAGCTCGACCCCGACGCCCCCTTCCCGCTCGACGACGCCGCCTTCGACCTCGTCCTGTGCGCCGAGACGATCGAGCACGTGCGCGACGTGCAGCTCCTCCTGTCCGAGATCCGGCGCGTCTTGCGGCCCGGTGGCGAGCTTGCCCTCACCACCCCGGCGGCAGCGCCGCTGGCGCCCCCCGAGGACCCACTCTCGCCCCACCTGCGCCGCTTCACGCGACGCTCGCTGCGGCGCGTGCTGGGCGAGCTCGGCTTCGAGCTGCGTTCGCTCGGGCGCCGCTCCGGGACGCTGCTCGCGCGCGCCACGCGATAGAAAGCCGGGCCAATGCGCGTCGTCGTGACCGGTGCCGCGGGCTTCGTGGGCTCGCACGTCTGCGACGAGCTCGTAGCCCGCGGGCACGAGGTCGTGGGCATCGACGGCTTCACGCCCTTCTACGCGCGCGGGCTGAAGGAGCGCAATGTGGCGGCGCTGCGTCGCATGCCCGCCTTCTCGCTCCGCGAGCGCAACCTGCTCGACCGGCCGGGCATGGCCGGCGCGTTGGAGGGCGCCGACGCGATCTGCCACCTCGCCGGGCGCCCGGGCGTGCGCGGCGGCGCGCCGGTCCTGTTCGAGGCGGGCAACGTGCGCACCACCGAGGCCGTGATGCACAGTGCGGCTCGCGCGGGCGTGCGGCGCGTCCTGCTCGCCTCGTCGTCGTCCGTGTACGGGCCGGCGCTGCGGCCGGTGCGCGAGGACGATCCGCTGCGGCCGCTCTCGCCCTACGCGCGCTCCAAGCGCCGCGCCGAGCTGGTCGCGCACCGGCTGGCGCGTCGGCACGGGCTGGAGCTCGTCACGCTGCGCTACTTCACGGTCTACGGCCCGCGCCAGCGCCCGGACATGGCGTTCGCCCGGTTCGTGCGCGCGGCCCTGGACGGCGGCGCGATGCCGCTGCTCGGCGACGGGCGCCAGACGCGCGACTTCACCTACGTCGGGGACGCCGCGGTCGCCTCCGCGGCGTCCCCG
>JBKGUS010000323.1:0-3811 GCA_046462295.1 Thermoleophilaceae bacterium
CGGCACGACGAGGTAGTGGTCACGCGTCAGCGAGCCCGCGGCGACCTTCACGACGTGGTCCGGGTCGGATCGGTGCGCCGCGAAGACCTCATGGTTAGGCGTGAGCCGCAGCATCGGGGCATTCGCCGCCTTCAGCCGAACAAGCTCGCCCCGGTGTGGCCGCCGGAAAGCCTTGGAGACCGGAGCGAGCTCCCCCGTCACCGTGTGGACGCGAACGCCGGCCGCCCTTCGCACCGCGCCGTCACCGAGCGCTACCTCATCTGTCGCGGCGTCGAAGATGTGGCGGATCGCGCACGGTCCCTCCGCCGTCGCGACGAGCGTCTCGGGCGGGAGGCAGAAGACGCAGCGCAGGTTGCAGCCGCTGAAGAAGATCGTGCCCGAGCCGCGCCAGCCGCGAAGACAATCCTCCTCGCCGAAGTGCGGGAAGTGGGACGCCACCATCGCCCGCCGGCCGATGCGACACAGCCCACGTTCGTCATTCGACCGATCCACCGAGCAGAGCCGTGGGCAGACCCGGCAGGGCGCGCCCAGCAGCGCGAGTGCCTCGTGAACCCGCTCGACCAGCGCGCCGGAGCGGTGGAGGAGCAGCGACGACGGCTCAGACCGGGATGCCATCGAGATCGCCGCCGACTGTAGCGCGAGCCCCGGCGTGCGCGGCGTACCGTTTAGGCATGGCCCGACTGCAGGAATACAGCTTCGGCCGCATCGTCGTGGACGGCCAGGAGCACGACCGCGACCTGATCGTGCTGCCCGACCGCGTGGTCGCGGACTGGTGGCGGCGCGTCGGCCACTCACTAGCGCTGGAGGACCTGCGCGAGGTACACGACGAGCTGCCGGAGAAGCTGATTCTCGGTACCGGTGCGCACGGCCGGCTGCGGCCCCCGGCGGCCGTGCTCGAGGAACTCCAGCGACGCGGGATCGATGTCGAGGTGCTGCACACCGACGACGCGGTGCGACGTTACGGCGAGCTGGACGAGCGGCGGACGGCAGCGGCGCTACATCTCACCTGCTAGGTGCAGCGCACGCTACGAGTTCCACAGGCCGCGGACGCCGAAAGCTTGACCCGCGCGCCAAGACGCTTCCAACGCGCGGCTCGCCACGGCGGTGGTGGACTTTGCCGGCTCTACGCGCGCCTGAGTTGAGCGACACCAAGATCGACCCGGCGACGATGCGCGCTCGGGAGCACCCGACCCCTCGACCCCCGCTTTACGAGCCAAGCCGACGGAGGGATTCGAACCCTCGACCCCCGCTTTACGAGAGCGGTGCTCTGGCCAACTGAGCTACGTCGGCGGTGCGGGGACGAGTGTAGCCCGGCTCGCCTCTTGCTCGGATGTGGAGATCGCTGTTGCTCGATCGTTCTGGGCCAGGCTCCGTGGGCTCGCGCTGCGCCGGCGGCCCGGGCCGCCACTTCTCATCCCGCGCTGCCGTTCCGTCCATACCTTCGGCATGCGCTTCCCTCTCCATCTCGTCTGGCTCGACCGGCATGGCCGCGTCATCGGCCTCGACCTAAGGGTTCTGCCGAATCGCGTTCGCAGTAGGCGGGATGCCGCGGCCGTCCTTGAGGTCCCCGCCGTCGAGGGCTCTGAAATGATCCTGGCCATGGCCGAACGTCAGCGGAACCGGTTCGCGGACGCCCTCAATCCGCGGGTCCCGATCTACCGGGACACCTACAACGAGTATTTCGTCTTCGCCCTCTCCGCCGGCGGCGCTATCGCCGGCACGCAGGTTCCGCTCTACATCGTCATGGCCATCACCGGCCTCTGGGACGTTGTTCCGTTCGTCCTTGCCTGCGTCGTCTTCGAGCTCGCCGTCATCTTTGGCGTCGCTCGGCCTCAGATGCAACCCCGTGAGCGGGTCGGCTGGGCGCTGCTCTGGGCAGCGATCACTGCCGGCCTCGCCTTTGCCTTCTGGCACCTCGTAGCGTCGCCGACGCTCTAGCCCGGCGAGCCGGCCAGCGCCGCCAACCGCAGGCCCAGCGCGCTCAGCGCCAGGTCCTCGCTCACGTTCAGCTCAAGCGCCTGCCTCACGTCCTCGCATCGCTCCGCCGCTTCGCGCAGCCGCCGAGGGTCCCTACCCCGCACGTGCTCGGCCAGCGCCGAAGCGCGGTCCGACGCCAGCACCGCGTCCGGCGCCTCAGCCGCCAGGCATACCAGGTCCCTGAATGTCAGGCCCGTCAGTGTCAGTGCCAGGTCCAGCACCTCGGTGCGGGCTCGGCGGCCGTCTCGCTTCGCCGCTTCCTCCAGATCGCGCTCTATCGCCCGGCGATCGCGGCCGGCAGGCTCCATCTCCAGCCGCGCCGCTGCCTCCGCGGCGCACGCTTCCTCTGCCGCCGCCCGTCGCTTCTCCGCCCGGTCCAGCAGCGGCTTCCACGTCTCCCCTGGCTCGCCAGACAGCGCCGCCGACGTGAACGCCTCCACTTCGCACCTGAGCTCCTCGCCGTCGGGAGAGGCCAGCAGTCGCGCTCGCGCCGCGTTTCCCAGCGCCAATCCGGCACATGCCCGAGCCCGATCGGCAGGCACGCCTTCGGCTTCCAGCGTCGCCGCTATTCGCGCTGCCGGCAGCGGCTCAAATCGGACGAGCTGGCACCGGGAGACCACCGTCTCGAGCACTCGGCCCAGCGCGTCCGTCATCAGGATCAAGTGCACAAACGAAGCCGGCTCCTCCAGCGTCTTGAGCAGGCGGTTCGCCACCTCGTCGTTCATCGTGTCCACCCGCTCCAGCACGAACACCCGGCGGCGGGCTTCGAACGGCGTTCGGGTTGCCGCGGAGACGACTGGGCCGTCCACGTCCTCGACTCGCATCACGTGCGCGCCGCTGGGCCGCACCCATGTCAGGTCGGGGTGCGAGCCGTGCGCCACGCGCAGGCGCACCGCGTCGGGGTCCTCCTCTCCCTCAGCGAGCAGCTCCGCCGCGAATGCTCGGGCCACAGTTCGCTTTCCGGTTCCGGCTGGGCCGTGGAACAGAAACGCGTGGGACGGGCCCGCCTCCAGCGCCGCCGACAGCACCATCCGTGCCTGCGGGTGGTCCTCCGTCCCGGCCAGCACGACGCTCACGCCCGCGCCCCGCTGCGGACGGCCTCGACCTCGGCCAGCACCTCGGCGTGGATCTCCTCTGGCGAGCGCGCGGCGTCGATCCGTCGCCAGCGACCGGGGTCGTCCGACATCAGCCGGGAGTAGGTGTCGAGCACCGCCTCCTGCAAGGCCGAGCCCTCGTCCTCGAAGCGGTCGCTTTCGCCGGCGCGCGCAGCGGCCTCCGACGGAGGGAGATCCAGCAGGAAGGTCAGGTCGGGCACCAAGCCCCCCGTCGCGAACCGGTTAATCCGCTCCACCTCCTCCACGCCCAGCCCGCGGGCACCGCCCTGGTAGGCGAGTGACGAATCGAGGAAGCGGTCCGAGACGACGACTTTGCCCTCCGCGAGGGCGGGTCGGATCACGGTGCTGACGATCTCGGCTCGGGCCGCGGCGAAGAGGAGTGCTTCTGCCTCAGGACCCAATGGGACGGCCGCATCCTTCAGGAGATTGCGGATCTGTTCTGCGGCCGGCGTTCCCCCCGGCTCGCGCACGCCCAAGGCATCAGCGCCGAGTGCCGAGACAAGCATCCGCGCCTGCGTCGTCTTCCCCGACCGATCAATCCCCTCGAACGTCACGAACAGCCCACGCATTCGCGGCGAACCTAGCACCGGCCCAGGTCCCACTAGCATGCCGCGCTCCATGAGAGCTCTCGTCACCGGAGGCGCCGGCTTCATCGGCTCCAACCTCGTCGATGCCCTCGTCCAAAAAGGCGACGAGGTGACCGTGACTGACGACATCTC
>JBKGUS010000324.1:0-7700 GCA_046462295.1 Thermoleophilaceae bacterium
GCGCGAGACGTCGCCGCCGCTGCCCGGATCCTCGATCTTGATGACGTCCGCGCCGAGGTCGGCGAGCTGAAGCGTGCCCCAGGGGCCGGCGCCGAACTGCTCGACGGAGAGCACGGTCACGTCTGAGAGCGGTCGGTGCATTAGGTCTGACATAGCCTAATGCCTGACATCAATTCCCGTAACCTCATACAAGACCGGCCGCACGCTGCAGGCGTCGCGGCTCGCCTCGACCTGGACCGAGTCCGGCGTGAACTGGAGCAACCAGCCCCTGACGACCGGGACGGCGGCCACCGTGGCCTCCGGCTCGGGCTACCGCGAGTGGACCGTGACCCAGCAGATCCAGGCCATGTACGCGCCGGGCGCCAACCACGGTTTCCTGATCCGCGACGCGACGGAGAACGGCACCGGCCTCGACCAGGTCTTCCACAGCCGCGAGAAGGGCACGGACAACCCGCCGCGCCTGGTGCTGACGTTCGGGCCCTAGCCGGCCTCGTAGACGAAGCGCAGGTGGGGGGTCACGGCCTCGAGGCCGCTTCCGTTGATCGCCTCGCCCCACAGCTCTCCGTGCACGGCGGTGAGACGTCCCGCGCCGCAGCGAGCCTCGCTCAGGCGGAGCACGAGCGAGCGCCTCGCACTGGTGGGTAGGCGCGCCCCCGGGTTCGAGCGGATCCGCTCGACCTGCGGGGGCGGGAAGTAGCGCGTGCGGAGGCGGCGGTAAGCGCCGTCGTCGTTCCGGCATGCGATCTCCTCCCGGATCGAGACCCGCACGCGCGCCACACCGCCGTTCGCGTCCCGGCCGGTGGTGGTGCCGCGGAGGGCCGGCTCGCGGAGCGTGGCGGTGCGAGCACTGCTACCCCGCGAAGCCTTGGCCAGCACGACGCCGTCCGCCCGGGCGAGTCTGATGCTGGCGCTGGGCGGCGAGGCATCTCGCTCAGGCACGGCGACGCGGCCAGGGTCCGCGCCGTGGCCGGCCTGCGTGCCGGCGTCGGGCGGAGGCGCGGGGGAGCTGGGCCTCTGCTGCTCCGTTTCGTCGTCACCGCAAGCGACCAGCAGCACAGCTCCGAGAATCAGAAGACGTGTTCTCACGGCGGGCGACCCTACGAAAGCCCCGCGCGGCCGTGAAATTCCGATTAGCCCGGTGCTTATAAGCTCTGGGCATGAGCCTCGACCCGCGGCTCCTGCGCTCCTTCGTGGTCCTCGCCGAGGAGCTCCACTTCACCCGGGCGGCGGAGCGGCTGCACATGACCCAGCCGGCCCTCAGCCAGCAGATCAGGCGGCTCGAGCTCCAGCTCGGCGTGGAGCTGTTCGAGCGCACCCGGAGCAGCGTCAGCCTGTCTGACGGCGGCGGCGCGATCCTCGGCGCGGCGAGGAACGCGGTCGAGGCAGCCGGGAGCGTGGAGGAAACCGCGGCCGCGGTCGCCCGCGGGGAGCGCGGCGAGCTGCGGCTCGGGTTCTCGCCGGGCGTGCACTACGTCGCGCAGGCGATCCTGGCGGAGGCGGCCCGCCGGCTGCCCGCCGTGCGCACCCGCGCGCGCCAGGACTCCTCGGGTGCGCTCGCACGGGAGGTGGCCGAGGGCGAGCTGGAGCTGGCGCTCGGCTTCTGCGCCGAGCCGCGGACGGGGATCGTCTGCGAGCGCCTGCTCGAGGAGCCGGCGGTGCTGGCCGTCGGGACAGGCCACCGCCTGGCCTCGCGGCGGCGCCCGGTACGGCTGGACGAGCTCCGCAGCGAGACATTCGCGCTCGTGGACCCCCGCGACGGCCCTGGCTACAACCGGTTCGTGGTCGCCCGCTGCAGGGACGCGGGCTTCGAGCCACACGTCGGCGCCGACCCTCACGGCCCGATGGCTTGGGAGACCGCGGTCAGGCTGGATGGCTGCGTCGGCCTCACGACGCGTTCGGCCGCCGCCTCGACGGCGCGCGACCTGCGCCTGCTCGATCTGCGCGGCGAGATGGTCTTCCCGCTGCAGCTCGTGCGCCCGTCACTCCCGCTGGCGTCGCTGAAGCCGGTGGCGAGGGCGTTTCGCAAGGTCGCCCGCGAGGTGGCGCCGGCCGGGACGCCGGCGCACGCGTAGCGTCTCCTCAGGACTCACCGTCGCCGAGCGACTGACGGCGCTCGACCTCCAGGTCGGTCGGCTCCTCGAACGCGAACGAGCCCTTCCGGATCTCACCCTCCGGCTCGTATGTCGCGACGATCACGCCGCTCGTCGACGTCGACGAGCTGACCAACCTCAGCCCGCTGGGCACCGCCCCGTCGCCGAACAGCCGCTTGCCGGAGCCGGCGACGACCGGGAAGATCCACAGCCGGAACTCGTCGACTAGGCCGTTCGCGAGCAGGGTCTGCAGGAGGTCCGAGCTGCCCACCACCTGGAGCTCCGGGCCGTCCCCCTCCTTCAGGCTGCGGACGGCCGTCGGGACGTCGCCCTCGATCAGCTTCGAGCCGGCCCAGTCCACGCTGTCGAGCGTCCTCGAGGCGACGTGCTTGGTGGCCGCGTTCATGGCGTCGGCGATGGGACCCTCGTCGAACGGCCAGTGGGCGGCGAAGATCTCATAGGTCTTGCGCCCGAGCACGAGGTCGAACGGCCTCGACATCGCCTCGCCGACCTGCTGCCCGAGGACATCGTCGAAGTAGCCGACCGACCAGCCGCCCACCTCGAAGTCCCCGGTCGGGTCCTCCTCGGGGCCGCCAGGGGCCTGCATCACGCCGTCGAGCGTCATCTGCGTCACCGCAACCAGCTTGCGCATTCGGGTGCTCCTCTCGTCATGGCTTTCCCATTTAGAACGAGGAAGCCCGGCAAACTCATCGGTCGGCGATCGTCACAGCGCCGGCGGCAGTTCGAACCCGGGGAAGAGAGCGGGAAGCACGAAGGAGTGGATTTCGGCAATGCGCCCGTCCTCGATTCGCAGCACGTCGAGCGCCAAGGGCCGGTACTCCGAGGCGCCGGGGGGCCGGTGATAGTGAGCGGCAGCCGCCTGCATGTTCGCGCCGGTGACCATGCTTCGCAGGTGGCCGAACTCGGGGTCGAAACCCTTCCTGACCGCGATCATGACCTCCTCGCGCCCCGCGTACCAGGTGGGGAGCGGAGGCATCGTGAGGTCGGCGTCCTCGCGCAGCATCGCCGCAATCGCGTCGGCGTCGGCCTGGTTGTGCGCGTCCACGTACCTCCGCAGGAGCTCGCGCTCCTCCCTGCTCGGCCCCCGGGACGGCCCCCACTCCGTCCGCTCGCCGGGCAGGCGGTCCTGCAGGGTGGCCCGAGCCCTCTGGAGGGCGCTGTTCACCGACACGATGCTGGCCTCCATGCGACCGGCCGTGTCCCTCGCCGACCAGCCGACCACGTCTCGCAGGATGAAGACGGCCCGCTGTCGCGGCGGCAGGTGCTGGATCGCGGCGAGGAAGGCGAGCTCGATCGTCTCCTTGGCCACGACCGCGGTATCCGGCTGGTCCTCCGGAAGGGCGATCGACTCAAGGAGCCGGTCGGGATACGGCTGAAGCCACGGCAGGTCCGCGGCCGGCGCCGGCGCTGCGCGGGCATCGCTCGCCGGTCCCACCTCCTGCGGGATCACCCGCCGCGGCCTGGTCCGGAGCACGTCGAGGCACGCGTTCGTCGCGATCCGGTAGAGCCAGGCGCGGAGCGCGGCGGGGCCGTCGGAGCTGAAGCTCGCGCGGTTCCGCCAAGCGCGAAGGAAGGTCTCCTGGACCTGATCCTCGGATTCGTCGAGCGAGCCGAGCATCCGGTAGCAGTGGACCTGAAGCTCGGCCCGATGGCGCTCGAAGGCCGCCTCGAACTCGCGCTGGTCTGGGTCGGCCATCGTGCCCTGGGGAGTTCATCACAGCCGCCGTTCCGCCGCTGGTATAAGCGGCGGCCATGAAGCTCAGCGTCGCGGTCGGAACGCGCCCCGAGGTCCCGGCCGAGGAGGAGCTGCGCATGGCGGTGCTGGCCGACCGGCTGGGGTACGGCGAGCTGTGGGTTGGCGAGGGGTGGGCCTGGGACGCGTTCGTGCTGGCGACCGCGCTCGGCGTCGCGACGGAGCGGATCCCGATAACCGTGGGCCCGCTGCCCGTGCACGTCCGGGACCCGGCGACGATCGCGCGGGCGGCCGCGTCGACCGCCGCCCTGGTCCGCCGGCCGGTCGGCGTGGCGCTCGGCACGTCGAGCCGGCGGGTGGTCGAGGGGATGCACGGCCGCTCGCGGCGCCGGGCCGCGGCCGCGCTCGCCGAGAGCGCCCGCGCCGTACGCGCCTTCCTGGTCGAGGGTGAAGCGCGACTCGACGGCGAGATGCTCTCGACGGACCACCGGCTTAGCCTCGACC
Organism: Thermoleophilaceae bacterium; assembly: GCA_046462295.1. Taxonomy (GTDB): domain Bacteria; phylum Actinomycetota; class Thermoleophilia; order Solirubrobacterales; family Thermoleophilaceae; genus JACVRW01. The sequence continues at coordinate 4,309 of JBKGUS010000324.1, forward strand.
CGCCCGGTGGGCCGCTCACCGTCGCGGCCTTCGGCGACCGGGCGATCGCAGTCGCCGCGGAGCACGCCGACCGCATGGTGCTCGACCTCGTCTCCGCCGAGCTCGCCGGTTCGTACCGGGCGAAGCTCGAAGCGATGGCAGGTCGCGCCGGGCGGCCGACGCCGAGCCTGGCCGCGTGGATCCCCGCCGCGGTCGACCCGGATCCGAACTCGCACGCCCAGATCATGCAGACGCTGGTGGGCTATCTCGGGGTGGACGGCTACGCCGAGATGTTCGCCGCCGCCGGCTTCGGCAGGGCCGTGGAGTTGGCCCGCGCGGGGGCCGGCCCCGACGACCTGCTTGGCGCGCTGCCGCCGGAGGCGCCGGCAACGATCGGCCTGGTGGGCGACGCCCGCGCCGTGAGCGAGCGACTGGACGCCTACGCGGAGGCGCTCGACGAGGTTGTGCTGGTCCCGGCCACCGCAGGCGACCCCGGCGGCGAACGAACGCTGACGGCGCTGTCGGCGTCGATCAGCTCATGGCCATGAGGATCTCGATGGCTCGCCGCTGGTAGGCGGCGCGCTCCCTCGGGGCTGCGCGCTCGGTGTCCTCGACCAGGCGCTGCTGGAACCAGCCCAGGTACAGGCTGTAGGCCAGGCGTGCCCGGAGTCGCGACTCGGCGGGCGCGAACCCTGCCTCGCGGAAGGCGCGGGCGAGGAAGTCGAGGCGCTTGCGCTGCACGCGCCTGACCACGTCGCCGACGGCAGGGTCGGACGCGGATGGGAGCAGGCGGACGTCGGGGTGCTCCTCCTCCTCGAGCTCGGTGGCCGCGACGAGGAGCCGATGGAGGCGCTCGACGGGGTCGGCGATCTGCTGCATTTCCTCGATCACCGCATCGGTTGCGTTCCGCTCCCAAGTCGCGAGCGCTTCCGTGACGAGCTCCTCGCGGTCCTTGAAGTGCCAGTAGAAGCTGCCCTTCGTGGTCTGAAGCCGAGCCGCGAGACGCTCGACCGCGATGGCCGGCGGGCCGCCGTCGGCCAGGGCCTGCAGAGCGGCCTCGATCCAGTCCTCCCGGCTGAGCCGTGTGCGTGTTCTTGCCCGAGCCACCGTGCCGACTATACGCGCCCGTATGGACAGTACGGTACAGTATGGTCATCACCATACGCCACCGTAGGGAAAGGCCAATGCGAATCGAGAGCATCCATTCACGCGAGTTGCCCGTCCCGGCCGAGAGGCTCGGCCAGTTCCTCGAAACCCTCGCGGGACCCGACGACGAGATCTGGCCGATCGAACGCTGGCCGAACGACCCGATCGCCTTCGACCGTCCGCTCGGTGTTGGCGCCAGGGGCGGTCACGGGCCGATCCGCTACACGGTCGTCGCCCACGAGCCCGGCCGTCTGATCGCATTCGAGTTCGAGCCCGGCTCGGGGTTGCGTGGCCACCACCGGCTCGAGGTCGAGCCCGCCGGCAGCGGCATGGCGCGCATGCGCCACGTGCTCGATGCCGACATCGGCGGGGTCTACCGGCTGCTGCGTCCGGTGTTCCTTGCGATGCACGACGCGCTCGTCGAAGATCTGCTCGACAAGGCCGAGCTGGCGGCGACCGGGCGGTTGACGCGAGCGGCGAGCTGGCCGCGCTGGCTGCGCCTCGCGAACCGGATCGAGGTCGCGCTGCGGCCCGCCGGGGAAAGCTCGCGGCCCTCGCGCGCTCCCACGATATGACACTCCCGAAATCCGCCCACGCCGCGCGCACGCTCTTCGCGATCCGCTGGAAGCTCGGCGAGCTGTTCGGCTGGGACGCTCCGGGCTCCGGCGTCGGCTCCCGGGTGCCGACGCTGCGCGACCGGCTGCCGGCCGATCTACGCGACGCACCGGCGGGGCCGGTGTTCGACAGCCTCCCCTTCAGCTCGGTCTACCTGACGCACAACGAGTGGGCGGCGGAGATGGCCAACCGGACCGTGCACGGCGTCATACACATGGCCTGGGTCCCGGACGGCGCCGGTGGCTACCGGGGCCAGATGCGGTGCTGGTGAAGCCAAACGGTCTCTTCGGAAAGGCCTACATGACCGCAATCGCGCCGTTCCGACACCTGATCGTGTACCCGCCGCTGATGCGAGGCATCGGACGGGACTGGCAGGCCCACACGCCTCGTGACCCCGCTGCCGCCTAAGTCGCCAGATGCTGGAGGAGCCTGGCGGTAAGGCGGTCCAGCGTGGCTCGCTCGCGCTCGCTGAGCGGCGCAAGCATCTCCTCCTCGTTGGCGACGTGGCGTGTCACCGCGTCGTCGACCACGCGCCGGCCGTGGTCGGTCAGCTCGACCTCCATGCTGCGCCGGTCGGTCGGATGAGGAACACGCTCGATGAGGCCCTGCCGCTCGAGGCGGTCGAGCCGGTTCGTCATCGTGCCCGAGGGGACGAGCAGCGCGTCGGCGATCGCCGTCGGCGAGAGCCGATACGGGGGGCCGGAGCGGCGGAGGGTGAACAGGACGTCGGCTTCAGGGACCGAGACGCCGTATTCGGCGGCGAACGCCGTCAGCCGCTCCCGAATGTGGGTTGCGAGGTTCAGCAGCCGGGCGACCGTGGCCATCGCGCGCACGCTGCGGCTCCCGGTCCCCGCGCCGCTCGAGGGCGTCGTCGTCCAGGTGCTCGGCGCGCTGGGGCGCCTGCGGGGATACCGCGCGGCGACGGCCTAGCCCAGCAGTCGCCGGAAGCGACGGCCCTCAGTCACCCGGGTGCACGATCAGCACGTCGCACCGCACCCTCCGCGACACCGCCTGGCTGACGCTCTGGCCAAGCAGGCGCTGGAGGGAGCCGAGCTCGCGCGTTCCGACGACGACTAGATCGACGGCGTTCTCCTCGGCGAGCCTCGCTATCGCGGAGGCCGGGTCGCCCCGTGCCACCAGCGCGTCCGCGGCGATTCCGCGCTCCTGGAGGATCGCCTGCGCTTGCTGCATGTCCTCTTCGCGAGCCGCCAGGCCCTCGCCCCGTTCCTTGACCGTCAGGGTCAGGCGTGGAGTGCTGTAGTGAAGCGGGGCGATGCTCGTGACGAGCACCTGCGACCCGAACGCCTCTGCGAGGCTCGCAGCCCGGTCGAGCGCACGTCTGGATGGCTCCGTGTCGTCGTAGGCGACGAGGATCGTCTTCATTGAGAGCTCCCTTCCTTCGCTGGATCGTCCCACTTTGCGCGTTCCCGCGCCGAAGACCGCCTCTTGCGCTGCCCTGTGTTTTGTATCTGGTATGCCAGGGCACTCTTATTTTGCTTGAATCCGTCGTCACAAGTGGAGCCACTCGAGGAGAGGCGTAACGGGTCCCTCGTCATCGCGCCTGTGCGCGCCGAGGCGGTGAGCGTGGGCCAGCTGGCCTACCAGGCGCTGCGCGATGCCATCCTGGCCATGGACGTCTACCGGCCGGATGC
>JBKGUS010000325.1:0-3859 GCA_046462295.1 Thermoleophilaceae bacterium
GGCGAACTCCGCGGTCTCGGTGAGGAAGATGTCCTGCACGACGAGGAACTCCAGGGCGGCGAGCGCCTTGCGGACCTTGTTGATGTTCGGGTCCGACAGGAACGGGTTCTCCCCCATCATGTACATCCCGCGCACTCCGCCCTGCAGCGCCGAGGCGACGATCTCGGTGACGGTCAGCCCGCGGTCGGGATCGAGCTCGCGACCCCACCGCTCCTGGAAGGTCTCGCGAGCCCCCTCCTGGTCCACGGGCAGGTAGTCCGGGTACATCATCGGGATCAGCCCGGCGTCCGAGGCCCCCTGGACGTTGTTCTGGCCGCGCAGCGGGTGCAGCCCGGTGCCCGGCCGGCCCACCTGGCCGGTGATGGAACACAGGGCAATCAGGCAGCGGGCATTGTCGGTGCCGGTCGTGTGCTGCGAGATCCCCATGCCCCAGAAGACGATCGCCGTGCTTGCCTCCCCCCACAGCCTCGCGACCGTACGGATGACCTCCGCGTCGATCCCGCAGATCTGGGCCGCGCGGTCCGGCGGGTACTCCTTGACCGTCTTGGCCAGCTCGCCGTAGTTCGTCGTCCGCTTGGCGATGAACTCGCGGTCGACCAGGCCGAGGTTGACGATCTCGTGCATCACGCCGTTGTAGAAGGCCACGTCGGTGCCGGGCTTGATCTGGCAGAAGATGTCGGCGTGGTCGGCGATCCGCTCGCGGCGCGGGTCCACCACGATCATCTTCGTTCCGCGGCGCCTGGCCTGCTTGAAGAACGACGAGGCGACCGGGTGGTTCGCCGTGGTGTTCGTCCCGGCCATGATCGCCACCTCGGCGTTGACGATGTCCCCATAGGTCGTGGACACCGCGCCCGAGCCGACCCCTTCGAACAGCGCCGCCACGCTCGAGGCGTGGCATAGGCGCGTGCAGTGATCGACGTTGTTGGTCCCGAAGCCCGCCCGTATGAGCTTCTGGAACAGGTAGGCCTCCTCGTTGGAGCACTTGGCCGAGCCGAAGCCGGCGATAGCCCCCGGGCCGTGCTCGGAGTGAATGGCCTTGAGACGGCCGGCTGTGAGGTCGAGCGCCTCCTCCCACGTCGCCTCGCGGAAGTGCGGCAGCACCTCGTCGTAGTCGACGATCCCGCCGGGCTTGCGCCGCCCCCGGCCCTCGCCGCGCACGTCGCCCGACAAGGGGCCCTTGGGATACGAGCCCTCGCGGCGGATCAGCGGCACGGTCAGCCGCTGCGGGGAGGCGGCGTAGTCCCAGCCGTAGCGGCCCTTCACGCACAGCCGGCTGTGGTTACCCGGCTGCTCGCGGCCCTCCGCGAACGAGATCGCATTGCGCTCGCGGTCGACGTGATAGGTGAGCGCGCAGCCTACGCCGCAGTACGGGCAGACCGTCTCGACCGAGTCGAGCTCCGAGCGTGGCCGGATCGGCACCTCGTTGATCGGCTTGTTGACGAGCGCCCCGGTCGGGCACGCTGCGACACACTCGCCGCAGGTCACGCAGGAGGACTCGCCCATCGGGTCGTTCAGGTCGAAGGCGATGCGCGTGGTGTAGCCCTTGCCCGAGCGGCCGATGACGTCGTTGCCCTGGATGTCGTCGCACGCCCGCACGCAGCGGTCGCAGAGGATGCAGGCGTCGTGGTTGACCGCGATCACCGGGTTGGAGAAGTCCTCGCCGCGCCCGCCGCCCCGTGGGAGATCGTCCTGGCTGACGCCATACCGGTGCACGAGGACGAGCAGCTCGTTGTCCGCCGTCGTCGTCTCCTTGGGGTCCTCCTCGGGCGGAGGCTGGTCGACCAGAAGCAGCCGCGTGAGCATGGCCCGTTGGCGCTCGACCGAGTCGGTGTTCGTCTTGACCTCCATGCCGTCCTCGCACGGCCGCACGCAGGCCGGGGCCAGCACGCGCGCGCCGATGTCGACCACGCACACCCGGCACACGCCGACCGGGTCGTAGCGCTCGTCGTGGCACAGGACGGGAATGTCGATGCCGATGTCCTTCGCCGCATCCCAGATCGTCGTCCCCTCGGCGACGGTGACCTCGCGACCGTCGATGGTCAGGGTCACGGTGCGGGGCTCAGTGGATGCCGGGGTGGTGATCGCCACGATCGGTCACATTCTCCTGGATTGGGTTCAACTACGCATGTACCCGTTTCCAGCCGCCGACTCGCCTTCGCCGACCTCTTCGACGAGCGTGCTGACGGAGTCGCGGACGGACTGCTTGTGCAGCAGCGCGAGACTTGACGCCCGCTCGGCGTCGTGGTCGCGGAGCGCGGCCATGATGCCCTCGTGCTCACGCTGTGAGATGGCGATTCGCTCGGGCATCATCCGGAACACCCGCTGGAAGCCGGAGTGGCGGCGCCAGATGTCCATCGTCAGCTCACGCAGCATGTCGTTGCCGCAGCTGGCCACGATCGTGCGGTGGAACTCGAGATTGAGGTCGGAGAATCTCGGGCCGTCCTGTGCTTCGACGGCCGCCCTCATCTCGATCATGAGGAGGTCGAGCTGGGCCAGCTCGGCGTCGGTGATGCGTTCGGCCGCGAGCCCGGTCGCGATGCTCTCCAGGTGCGAGCGGATGAAGTAGGTCTCCTCGACCTCCTTGGCGGTGAGCGTGGTCACTCTCGCCCCACGGTACGGAGCGGTTTCGACCAGGCCGTCACGCTCGAGCATGCGCAGCGCCTCGCGGACGGGGATGTCGCTGGCCTCGTATTGGTTGGCGACGTCGCGCATCACGAGGCGCGTGCCGGGGGCGATGTCGTTGGACAGGATCCGCTCCCGAAGGGCTGAGTAGATCGCGTGCGACTTCAGGTTGCTCATGGCGCGGGCCTAGAACATATCTGATATGTTCGCTCACTTCTCGGGGCTGACGGAGGAGCGGTCATGAAGAGAGTGTGGGCACTCGTTGCGATCCTGGCGCTGCTGCTCGCGGCGTGCGGCGACGATGACGACTCGGGCGGGGGCTCGGAAGCGGGAGGTGGCAGCATCCGGGTCGCTCTCGGCGACATCGAGTCCGTCGAGACGCTCGCCCTCTTCATCGCCATGGAGCGGGTGCGCAAGCGGGGCACCGAGGTCGAGCTGGTCGAGCTCGCCGACGAGGACCTCGCCAACCAAGCCGTCGTCGGCGGGCAGGCCGATGTGGGACTCGGCGCGCCCTATGGCCTGATCCAGAGCGCCGGCGCTCCGCTGCGGATTGTCTGCCAGCTGCAGCGCATTCGTTTCTTCGCGGTGGCCGACAAGGCCGCCTACCCCGACTGGCAGTCGCTTGACGGCGAGAGCTTCACCGTGCACTCGCGCGGCTCGACGACCGAGGCGCTGGCCCGGATCATCGAGGAGGAGGAGGGCATCGAGTTCGGCGAGATCAGCTACGTGCCGGGCGCCGAGGTGCGCGCGACTGCGCTGCTGCGCGGCAACGTCAAGGCCGCCGTGCTCGACATCCCGAACAGGAACTTCGTCATGTCCGAGGCACCGGGCAAGTTCCACGACCTCCCCACACCCGAGACCGAGGCGAGCGACGAGGTGCTGTTCGGCAACACCCAGTGGATGGAGGAGAACGAGGAGTCCCTCCAGGTACTGCTCGAGGAGATCCTCAAGGTCTGGCGATCAATGGTCGAGAACCCCGAGTTCGTGCAGGAGGAACGGGAGCGGCTCGGGCTGCTGCCCGACCTGCCGGCCGAGCTCGAGAAGGAGCTGCTGCCCTACTACGAGCAGGCTGCCGAGGAGGGCCTGTTCACTCAGGACTGCGGCGGCGAGTCGGCCGCCGAGGAGGACTTCGAGTTCTACAACGCGGCCGGGCAGCTCGAAGGTGACCCGGCGGACCTCCAGGTCGAGGACTTCTGGACCCTGGAACCGCTCGAGAGCGCGGTGAGCTCGGTCGAGG
>JBKGUS010000326.1:0-3042 GCA_046462295.1 Thermoleophilaceae bacterium
GCCGCCCACTCGTAGTCGAAGGCCGTTGCGCTCGGCACCCGCAGCAGCGCCGCCGCCACGGACAGGTCGTTCGAGCCGTGCCCGATTGCGAGTGGGCGGCCGCGCAGCATCACGTGAACTGCCGCCTGGCGCGGGTGGTGATGGTGCCGGACGCGATCCCGCCCGAGCGGCTCGACCGCTACGGCGCGCGCGGCAAGGTGCGCGGCTACGCGGGGCTGAAGGAGGAGTACTACCTGGCCGACTTCGAGCCCGATCCGGCCGTTCTCGCGGAGCTCGGCGTCGACCGCGCGCGTCCGCTCGTGGTGGTACGAACGCCGCCGGAGGTGTCGCTCTATCACCGCTTCGAGAATCCCCTCTTCCGCCGCGTGCTCGAGCGGCTGGACGCGGGCGGGGCCCAGACCGTCGTGCTCCCGCGCACGGCCGCCCAGCGCGAGGAGATCGCGCGCCTGGGCGACTTCACGATCCCGGACCGGGCGATCGACGCGCAGAGCCTGGTCGCCTACGCCGATCTGGTGATCTCGGCGGGCGGTACGATGAACCGCGAGGCGGTGGCCCTCGGCACCCCCGTGTTCACCACCTTCGAGGGCCGGCTTGGCGCCGTCGACGAGGCCCTGCTCCGCGAGGGGCGGCTGCGTAAGCTCGACGATCCCGGGCAGATCGAGGTGGAGCGTCGGCAGGCGAACGGCGGGTTGCGCGTCCGCCGCGATCCACGCGAACTCGTCAGACTCCTGCTCGCCGCGAGCAAACCATGAGCTCCCTACGTCAATCCGCGACAGCGCTGCGCTCGTCCGTGACCGCCCGCCGGGCGGGGCAGCTAGCCGTGGACGCGTGTCTGCTGGCGCTCGCCTACTACCTCGCGTACTACCTGCGCTTCGACGACGGGATTCCGAGGCGCTACGAGAACCTGCTCGAGGAGACGATCGTCCTGACGGTCGCGATGAAGCTCGTGATCTTCGCGGCCTTCGGGCTCTACTCGAAGCTGTGGCGCTTCGTCGACCAGAAGGACTTCGAGGCGATCCTGCGGGCGGTGGTGGTCTCGACGGTCGGCCTGATCGTCGTGCTGTTCCTCTTCTCGATCGGCCGCCACGACCCGCCGCGCTCGGTCGTGGCGCTCGACTTCCTGCTCTCGCTCGTGTTCGTGAGCGGCGCGCGCTTCGCGGTGAGGGCGCTCGTGGAGCGGCCGCAGCGCGGCCCCTTCCTCGAGCGCGCCGCGCACGAGGTACTGATCGTAGGCGCCGGCAACGGCGGCCAGCAGGTTGCCTTCGAGCTGCGCCGCAACCCGGGCCTCGCCAGCGCGCCGGTGGGCTACGTGGACGACGACCCGCGCAAGCAGGGCATGCGGATCGCGGGCCACAAGGTGCTCGGAACGACCGATGAGCTGCCGCGCGTGCTCGACGACGTGAAGCCGGACGAGGTGATCATCGCGATCCCGTCGGCACCGGGTGTGCTGCGCCAGAAGGTCGTGACCGCATGCCGCGAGCGGGGCATCCCGGTGCGGACGCTGCCCACCACCTTCGAGCTGTTGTCCGGCGGCGTGAACCTGATGCGCCAGGTGCGCGAGGTGCGGGTGGAGGACGTGCTCGGGCGCGAGCCGGTGCGGGTGGAGATCGATCGCGTGGGCGCCTACCTTCGCGGCCGCGTGGTGCTCGTCACGGGCGCCGGCGGCTCGATCGGCGCCGAGCTGTCCCGCCAGATCGCCCGCGTCGGCCCGAAGCGGCTCGTGCTGGTCGAGAACGCGGAGAACTCGCTGTTCGAGGTTCAGCGCGAGCTCGAAGAGCAGCGGCACTTCGCGCGGGCGCCGGCCGTGCTCGCCGACTGCAAGGACGCCACCCGGATGCGTGAGGTCTTCGAGGAGCATGCCCCGTCGGTGGTGTTCCACGCGGCCGCGTACAAGCACGTGCCGCTGATGGAGGAGAACCCGGTCGAGGCCGTTCGCAACAACGCGGTAGCCACACGGATCGTGGCCGCGGCGGCGGGCGAGGCGGGCGTGGAGCGCTTCATCCTCGTTTCGACCGACAAGGCGGTGAGCCCCGCGACCGTGATGGGCGCGTCGAAGGCGCTGGCCGAGTGGGCGGTGGAGGCGGCTCAGAACCGCTGGAAGGGCACCCGCTACGCCTCGGTGCGCTTCGGCAACGTGCTGGGCTCGTCGGGCTCGGTTGTGCCGATCTTCCGGCGCCAGATCGCGCAGGGCGGGCCGCTCACTGTCACCGACGTGCGCATGACGCGCTACTTCATGACCATCCCCGAGGCGGTCCAGCTGATCATCCGCTCGGGCGAGCTGGCCACCGGCGGCGAGGTGTTCGTTCTGGAGATGGGCGACCCGGTGCGGATCGTCGATCTGGCCGCGAACATGATCCGGCTGGCCGGCCTCGAGCCGGACGTGGACATCGCGATCGAAATCGTCGGGCGACGGGTGGGGGAGAAGCTGCACGAGGAGCTGTTCAACCCCGGCGAGCGGCCGCAGCCGACGCACGCCGAGAAGATCGTCAGCGCGGTGCAGCAGCCGCTCGACCCGGACTGGGTCGAAAGCGCCTTCGCGAGGATCGAGGGGCTCGTCTACGCGGGCGACGCCGCTGCGCTTGCGGGCGCGGTGGCCGAGCTGTCGGCCGAGCGGGCGCTCGCGGCGTCTTCCGGCGCACACCCCGGAGGCCCGAAGCAGCCGGCTCGGCCGGCTGCGCAGGGTGCGGACTAGACTGGGCGACGCGGTTCGTCGCCGCTCCCGCCTCTACAGTTCGACCCTTGCCCGAGATCGTCCAGGAAATCGGCGCGTACGCCGGGCTGGCCTCAGTGGTGGGGCTGGCAGTCCTCTCGGCTCTCTACTTCTCCCAGGCGCGTGACGTGAAGCGCCTGCGGGAGTGGGCCGGGCGCGCACCCGAGCGCGCGGAGCAGGGCACGCCGGCCGTGCCCGGCCGCGTGGTGGCACAGCCGCAAAGGCCCGCGGTGCCCGGCGGCGCGAAGCCGGGACCGCCCGCGGTGCCCGGGGCGCCGGCTGCGCCCGCGGTGCCGGGTGGCCCGAAGCCGGCTCCCGGCGGACCCCGTCCA
>JBKGUS010000327.1:0-16679 GCA_046462295.1 Thermoleophilaceae bacterium
GGTACGCCAGACGCCTGCTCGTCGTCCGCCGCGACAGCACCATCCAGGCCGCGCCGCGCTGCTGCTTCTGCCTCATTGCGACAGCGACGGTGCTCGAGCTCCCTCCGATCGTCGTGCCTATGCACCGGACGCAACGGGTCCGACAAGTGGCGCTTCCGTTGGTCGTCCAGAGCAGGAGCCTCACCTTGGCGATTGCGACGCTTGGTCGCGATCCAAAGGAGGAGGGCCAGTGTCCGCGAAGACAACACCCTTCGCGACTCAGAGCGAACCAAGCCCTCGTACGATGACGACGCTGAGTGGCACGATGCGGCGACGCAGGCGATGGCGGCGGTAGCAGCGCCGACCACGATCGAGGAGGTTGCGATGACTGGTGGTAAGAGGGGCGGGACGAAGGGTTTGCCCGACGAGGTGAGGGCAGCGGTGCGCGGGATGTGGGCGCGCGGCGACTACCGCCGTTATGTCAGCGAGCTCGATATTCAGCAGATCGGCCGCGAGCTCGTCGACGCCTGTGACATCGGCACGGGCCAGCGCGTGCTCGACGTCGGGGCGGGGACCGGCAACGTCGCGATTCGCGCCGCCGAGACCGGTGCCGACGTCATCGCGTCGGACATCACGATCGAGAATATGCAGGCCGGTGAGCGCGAGGCACGCGAACGCGGGGTCGAGCTCGAGTGGATCGAGGGTGACGCCCAGGCGCTGCCGTTCGGCGACGGCGAGTTCGACGTCGTCACCTCATCCGCCGGCGCGATGTTCGCACCCGACCACCAGGCGGTCGCCGACGAGTTGCTCCGCGTCTGCCGCCCCGGGGGGACCATCGGGATGGCCAACTTCACCCCGGACGGCCTCGCGGCCGAGTTCTTCGGCGTGCTCGGGCCCTACCTGCCGCCGCCGCCCCCCGATGCCCCATCGCCGCTCATGTGGGGGGACGAGGCGCACGTACGGGAGCTGTTCGGAGACGGGGTGTCCTCGCTCGATGCGAGCGAGCGCGAGCTCGTCGAAAGGGTGCCTGGGCCACCTGCCGAGTACTGCGACCACTATAAGCGGACCTTCGGCCCGGTGGTCGCGGCGTTCGAGAGCGTTGAGGACGACCCCGAGCGCAGCGCGGCGCTCGACCGGGAGTTTCTCGAGTTCGCGATGAACGCGAACACCGCCCCGCCCGAGGGCCCCACGGAGCTCCGCTTCGAGTACTTGCTGGTGCTGGCTCGCAAACGCGGCTGAAGGCGCATCCAAGTCTCATGGCCCCTGCGCGGCGCAGGCGCTAGGCAGCCCCCTCAACGCCAAGCGTCCGCGCTCACCTGCGATCGCACCTGCCGCCGCGTGATTGCGAGCCTGTCGACGGACGAGCCGAGGTGCCTACTTGGGACGAGGACCATCCGCGCCGCCAGGTCCCTCTCACTCGGTGCCTTGCATAGGCACAGCGTGGGCGCTCTGACCAGCCGCGTCGCGTTCCCCTTCACGGCCTTCGCTGTCGCAATCGCCTGGATGCGGTCGTCTCCGCCGACGCTTACGAGACGCCTGCTGGGGACGACCACCGGCCGTCTCGCGGCACGAGATTTGGCGCCGGACAGACGATCGCTTTCGGCTCGCCAGCGGTAGCCCGGCCTCCATGGGCCGTGTAGGGCAGCGCTGATATCTGCTGTCTGATCGAAGGAGGACCCATGACCGCGTTGTCCGTGCTCGATGCGGCCGGGCGGCGTCGCTCGCCGGCGACCCTGCCCGGCTACCACGCCGGCCGCCCACCGCGCAACAAGGGACGGCGCTACCCGGCCGACCCGCCGACGGTGGAGGAGATGGTGGCGGTGATGCGTCACGCCCCCGATGACCGTCACGGCCGGCGCGTGCGAGCGATGATTGTCGTGCTGTGGCGCGCCGGGCTGCGCGTCCAGGAGGCGCTCGCGCTCGCCGACCACGACCTCGACCACCGACGCGGATCGCTCCTAGTCCAGAACGGGAAGGGTGGCCGGCGTCGCGAGGTCGGCATGGACGAGTGGGGCAGCAACTAGGTCCGTGGCTGGCCACACGCGCGGAGCTGCCTGTCGGGCCGCTGTTCTGCGTCATCGACGGCGCTACCCGCGGGCGACCGTGGTCAGGAGCCGCGGTTCGCGGCGAGTTCCGGCGGCTCGCGGCTGAGGCGGGCATCAGGCGCAGGTTCGCGCCGCATCAGCTGCGCCACGCGCACGCGCTCGAACTCGCGCGTGAGGGCGTGCCGCTCAACATCATCCAGCGCCAACTCGGCCACGCCAACCTCGGCACCACCTCGATCTACCTGCAGGGGATCGACCCCGAGGAGATCATCACCGCCGTGCGCACGCGCCGCGCGCCGATGATGTCCGCCAGCGCCGGGCTCCGGCTCTGATCGCCACCGAGGAGAGCGGGAGCGCACCCGGGCGCTCCCGCTCCGCCCTAGCGAAGCGAGCGCCGGGACGGCCCAACTCACATGATCGAACCTCGTCCGAGGCGAGAGCCCGAGGTACGCCGGGGATGCGCCTGCAAATGTCGAGGAGCAGCAGCGCGGGCACCGCCGCGACACGTTGCAGCCGGCGGGCTCGCTCACGCCGCGTCGAGACCCCTGCGTGCCTACAGCTTGCCGCGAGCGGTGCGATGGGCGGCGATCTTCTCGGCGGCTTCACGCGTGCCCGCGACCACGCTCACCGTGCGCCCGCCGACCGTGACCGTCCAGGTGCGGGGGAACATCAGCTCTCGCCCCACAGGAGGATGCGGCGCCACCACGGGATGCGTCGCGGCCGGGAGCGGCGGTATTCGGAGATCGTCAGTCCAACCGGAATGTCGGGCTCGCCCACGTAGGTCGTTGCGAAGGCGGTCATCGTTGCCATTCCTCTCAACCGACCTGTGGCCCAGAGAGCTCCGCGCGCAGCGTCGCGATCTCGGTGACGGCGGCCCCGACGTACACGCGGGTCGTCGCCTCGATCTCGCCGTCGAGGTCGGCCAGGTAGGCGGAGTCGCTCGCGAGGTCCTCGATCGAAGCCAGCGCGCGCTCCGCCTGGAGCTCCTGAAGGTGGTTGTAGATCTCGAGTGCGAAGTCCATGGGACGACGGTACGGGCGGGCGTCGGCGCGCGCGTCGGGCGGCAGGCGGAACGTCGTCCCCCCGAGCGGATGAGATGCCCTCTCGCGCTCATCCGCTCGAATGAGGCCGCTCTCCGCGGCTCCAGAGTCCGCGTGAGCGGCCTGTGCGCGAGCTACTCGTCGCCGGGGACATGAGGCCGGTCTTGGTAGGCGTAGATCACGGCCTGGATGCGGTCGCGGAGCCCGAGCTTGCCGAGCAGGTTGGACACGTGACCGCCGATGCGTCGTGTCGCTTGCCCGGATGCTTGGTCTCAGACCAGGACGCGGCCACGCAGGCGCCATTTGGGGACGCCGACCGGCTACTCCCCCAGCCCGATTGCCTCGACCGGCCGCGAGCGCAGCGCCCGCCGCGTCGGTAGCGCCAGGGCGAGCAGCGCCAGCAGCGCTGAGACGCCGAGGATCGCGGCGAGCTGGCCGGGCGGCACGTGCGGGCGGAGGCTGCCCGTCAGCGCGTGGCTGAGCGGCAGCAGCGCGGTGGCCGCGATCGCCAGGCCGAGCCCGAGCCCGATAGTGATGATCAGGCCGGCCTCCCAGCGCGCCATCGACCGCACCTGGCGCGCGGTCCCGCCCACGAGCCGCAGGAGCCCGAGCTCGCGGCCGCGCTGGAGCGCGATCATCGCCAGTGTGTTCACCACCGCGATCGACGTGAAGGCGAAGATGATCGCGACGAACAGCGGCCCGAGCCAGCGGTTGATCTCGCGGTCGGCGTCGGTCACGCTGGCCAGCGAGGCCCGGTCGCTCACCCGCAGTCCCGGATACCGCGGAGTCAGTGCCTGCAGGCGCCGCGCGACGGCGGTCGGCTCGGCCGTCTGCACCAGGATCGTCCCGAGCAGCGGACTCGTCTGGTGGCCGGCCGCGAGCTCGGGTGCGAGCAAGGCGTCGCCGAACCCCAGCTCGCGCGTGTACGTCGCCACGACGGTGGCCCGGGTGCGCGTCCCGTCGCCGAGCATGACGGGCACGCGGTCGCCGATCCGAGCGTCTGCGGCGTCGGCGCGCCGGCGCCCGAGGGCGATCGTCTTGCCGTGCAGCGCCGTCAGCGAGCCGGCGGTCACGCCGACGTCTAGCCCGCCGCCCTGCCCCCCGCCGAGGACCTGTGCGGGGACGACGTCGTCGGAGACCCCCAGGCTCGGACCGAGCATCGTGGGGGTCAGGGCGACCGCCGAGCGCACTCCGGGAATGGCGCGCGCGTCGGCCAGCGCCCCGGCCGGCAATCCAGGACCGGTGCTCGTGACGGCGAGTTCGCCCCCCAGGCCTGCCTGCCTCTGCTGGGTGACGGCGTGGTCGATGGTGGTCGAGCTGAACAGCAGGGTGCAGCTCAGTCCGACGGTGAGCATCAGGGGCGTGCTGGCCGACGAGAAGCGCCGCGTGGCGGTGCGCAGGTTCGCCGACGCCAGGAAGCCGCCGACCGGGGAGAGCCGCGCAAGCGGCGGGCCCAGCACCCCGGCGGCGAGACGGGCCACGATCGGGCCGAGGAAGCCGACCGCCGCCACGAGGAAGAGCGCGGTCATCTCCGATGTGGCCGCGGCCGTGTCCGGAGTGTTGGTGGTGGTCGCGACCGCGAACAGGGGCGCCGCGCCGGCGAGCGCGAGCAGCCCGCCGATCACGCGCCCCGGGCCGAGCAGCCGTGGCTCGACCGCGGCTTCGGTCAGCGCGTGGGTCGGCGGGACGCGGGCGGCGCGCCGTCCGGCGGCGAGGACCGCGAGCAGCGCCGTCACGACTCCGCCGGCAACGGCCGCCGTCATCGGCAGCCAGCCGACGCTGACAGTGAGGTTCGGCGGGGCGATGCCATGGTCCACGAGCCCCTCGGCGAGCTCTCGGCCGAGGACGGCCCCGGGCCAGATCCCCGCCGCCGACCCGATCAGGCCGATGATCACGGCCTCCCAGGAGATCATGCGGCGAATCTGGCCTGGCGTGGCGGCCACTGCTCGCAGGAGCGCGATCTCGCGCTCGCGCTGCTGGATTGACAGACCCATCGTGCTGGCCACGACGAAGATCGCGATGAACAGCGCCAGTCCGCCGAACGCCGCGGTGACGGCGATCAGCTCCGTCCGCGTCTGCAGAAGCTCGGGGTACTCGGCGCGGCCGCGCTCGTCCCCGGTGAGCACCTCCGAGCCGCCGCTGGCGGCGCGCAGGCGCGCGGCGTCGAAGCCGGAGGCGGCGAGCACGCCGATCGCGTCGACCCGCCCCGGGTGACCGGCCAGCTGCGCCGCCTCGCCGTCGGTGAGGAAGATCGGCGTCTGCTGCCGGACGGGGTGGCGCGGCCGGGCGACGCCGACCACGGTGACGGTCCGCGATGCCTCGGTGGATGCGAGGCGCAGCTTCTTGCCTACCGCCGACGGGTAGCCAGTGACGACCTCGTCGGGCCCGGCGGGCGCCCGTCCGGCGCTCAGGACGTAGGGCGTGAGCGCGGCGCTGCTCCACCCGTGGGCGGTGGTGGCCCGGCCGCCGAGGCGGGCCAGCGCGGAGACATCGGCGACCGCCGCCCGGACGCCGCGGACGGCCGCCAGGCGAGCGGCGAGCGCGGAGTCCACGCGGGCGCGCTCCCCGAGCACGACGGCGTCGTCCGTGCCGACGACCTGCTGACCGGTCACGGCGGCGGCGGCACCGGCGTAGCGCTCGACGGGCGGATCGGTGCGCAGCGCCGCCCCCAGCGGCATGCCGCCGGCCATCACGAGGGCGGACGAGGCGATGAGCGCCACCAGGGCGCCGGCGAACGTGCTGAGGCGGCCGCGACCGCTGAGGAGGGCGAGACGAAGCATGCGTCAGTCCCCCAGGTGCGCGAGCTGCTCGGCGACCTCGTCGGCGGCGTCGGGAGCGTCGAGCATCCCGGCGATCCGCCCGTCGGCGAGGAGGATGACGCGGTCGGCGTGCGCCGCGGCCACGGGGTCGTGGGTGACCATCACGACCGTATGGCCGTCCGCGTCGACGACCTCGCGCAGGAGTGCGAGGACGCCACGCCCGGTGCGGGTGTCCAGCGCTCCGGTCGGCTCGTCGGCGAACACCACCTCCGGCCGCGTGACGAGTGCCCGGGCGATCGCAACGCGCTGCTGCTGGCCGCCGGAGAGCTGGGAGGGACGGTGGCGCAGGCGCTTGTCCAGCCCGACCCGCGCCGCCACCTCGCGCACCTCCGAGCGCCGCGGACGGCGACCGTCCAGGCGCAGTGGCAGGGCGATGTTCTGGGTGACCGTGAGCGAGGGCATCAGGTTGAAGGCCTGGAAGACGAACCCGATCCGCTCGCGCCTCAGGATCGTCAGCCGCCGCTCGCTGAGCCCCGCCAGTTCGGTGTCCCCGAGAGCGACGGTGCCGGAGGTAGGCCGGTCCAGCCCCGCCGCCACGTGGAGGAACGTGCTCTTGCCCGACCCCGACGGCCCCATGATGGCGGTGAACGACCCCGGCGAGAGCTCAACGTTGATCCCGTCGAGTGCGACGACCGCCCCATCGCCCTGGCCATGGACCTTGCGGACGTCGCGAAGCGCGATCGCGGGAGCGGTGACAGCGGCTGCGGCGACGTCCTCGATCGTTGCGGAGGAGGTCATCGTTGCCCTCTCCTCTCAGCCGACGTGTGGTTGTAGATCTCGCGTGCGAAGTCCATGGGACGACGGTACGGGCGGGCGTCGGCGCGCGCGTCGGGCGGCAGGCGGAACGTCGTCCCCCCGAGCGGATGAGATGCCCTCTCGGGCTCATCCGCTCGAATGAGGGCTCACTCCGCCGCTTCAGAGCCCGCGTGAGCGGCCTATGCGCGAGCTACTCGTCGCCGGGGGCGATGAGGCCGGTCTCGTAGGCGTAGATCACGGCCTGGACGCGGTCGCGGAGCCCGAGCTTGCCGAGCAGGTTGGAGACGTGAGTCTTGACGGTGGCTTCGGAGAGGACGAGCGCTTCGGAGATCTCGGCGTTGGTCAGGCCGGCGGCGAGCATGCGCAGCACCTGCTGTTCGCGTTCGGTGAGTCCCGCGAGATCGTCGGGTGTGCGCGAGACGGCGGCGGGGAGGCGGCGGCCGATCTGGTCGAGCAGCTGGCGGGTCACCGCGGGGGCCAGCACGGCGTCTCCGGCCGCCACGGCTCGCACAGCTTGGACGACCTCTTGGGTGGGAGCGTCCTTGAGTAGGAAGCCGCTGGCGCCCGCGCGTAGCGCGTCGATGATGTATTCGTCGAGTCCGAAGGTGGTGAGGATGAGGACGCGCTGGCGCGGGAGCCGGCGTGTGGCTTCGATGCCGTCCATGCCCGGCATGCGGATGTCCATCAGCACGACATCGGGGGCGTGCTGGGTCGCCGCCTCAACGGCTTCTTCGCCGGTGCCCGCCTCGGCGACGACCTGGATGTTGCCCGTGGCCTCGAGCACGGCCTTGAAGCCGGCGCGCATCATCGGCTGGTCGTCGGCGATGACGACCCGCAGCTTGCTCACGCGCTGCCGCCGTCGCCGTAGGGCAGCATCCCGCGCACCTCGAAGCCGTGGTCGTCGCGGGGCCCGGCGACCAGGGTGCCGCCGAACATGGCGGCGCGTTCGCGCATGCCGACAAGGCCGTGCCCGCCGTCGCCAGCCCCGCGGGCGTTCGCGTTCAGCGCCACGCCGCCACTGTCGGTGATCGTAAGCTCGAGCCCGTCGGATCGGTAGCCGAGCGTGACGGTGGTGTCGGCTCGCCCAGCGTGCTTGACGACGTTGGTCAGGGCCTCCTGGACGATCCGATAGGCCGACAGGTCGACACTCTGCGACAACGGGCGCGGCTCGCCCTCCACGGCAAGCTGCACCCGCAGGCCGGCCGCGCGCGCCCGCTCCAGCAGGTCGTCGAGATCGCCCAGCCCCGGCTGCGGACCGCGCCGGGCGGCCTCGTCCTCGTTCGCCCGCAGCAGCTTGAGCGTGCGGTGCATCTCGGCCATCGCCTGACGGCCGAGGTCGGCGATTCCCGTCGTGGCCTCCGTCACGCGTTCGTCGGGGACGGTCGCGCCGAGCGCCTGCGCCTGGACGACGATCAGGCTGACGTTATGCGCGACGACGTCGTGGAGCTCTTGAGCAATGCGGATTCGCTCGTCGGCGACGGCCCGCTCGGCCAGCAGCTCCCGCTCGCGGTCGAGGCGGTCGGCGCGCTCGCGCATTGCCTCCAAGCTCGTGCGCCGGCTGCCGACGTAGAGGCCGAGGGCGGCGACTACGGCGCAGTACAGCACGGGGCCGAGCACGTCCTCGGTTCCCTGGTAAATCGTGTGCGCGCCGACCGCGATGGCCGCCGCCGCGACCGTGGCCTGCCACGAGCGCGTGGAGCCGATCGTGTAGAGAATCGCGAGCAACGGACGCTTACGCGCGCCTTCGGCGGGCGCGGTGAAAGCGAGCGCCGCGTGGACGGCGAGCGCGGCGAACGGCCAGCGCCGGCGGACGAGCAGCGGCGCGCTCGCCGCCACCGCGAAGAGCAGTCCCAGCAGCGGCTGGTCATCCGTCGTGTGGTCGACGAGCCAGGCGCTCATCACGCCCAGACCGACCAGCACGGCCAGCGCGGTGTCGACCAGGCGGGGCGAGGGCTTGCCCAGCCACGCGGGAAGGGCCAGGGACACACGCTGAGCGTATCCCCGGCCCTGAGTCGCGTCGACTAGATCTCGCGGGTCGCGGTGCGCCATGCGCCGAGTCCGAGGGCAGCCGCTGACCACGCGACCACCACGAGGATCGCAGTGACCAGGGCGACGTGCAGGTCGCCTGCCGCCGGCGGGAGGTCGCCAATCCGCTTGACCGCTACCTCGGGGATCGCCTGCCGCGCGCCGCCCAAGGAGCCCATCCCGATCAGCAGGGGCGAGATCGCGAGGTAGAACCCCAGCAGGATGCCGATCACCGGCCCGCGTGAGGCCACGAGCACCGACAGGCCCACGGCCATGGCAACGCTCAGCGCAGCCGTGACCAGGACCCCAACCGTTCCAGCGGCGAGGGCACCGGCGCCCGGGGCGGCCAGCGAGCCCGCCAGGGCGACCGACGCCGCGCCGGTGAACACCGCCGTCACTCCCACGATCGCCAGCACCACAACCAGAGCTGCGGCCGTGCGCGAGGCGAACAGCGCGGTGCGTGAGCGGCCGGTCGCGGCCAGGTCACGGAAGACTCCCGACTCGAGGTCCTGAGTCCCCGCTGTGCCTCCGATGATCGCTCCGACGACGAGGGCCATCGCCCCCACGAACGCGATCATGTTCTGGTAGTTCTCGAGCCCGCCAGCAGGCCCGTACTCGGCCGGGTTGCCGGCGTGCTGGATCGCCATGACGATGAACGCCAGCGCGATACCGCCCAGCGTCAGCAGGAGACTGATCGAGAGCATGCCGCGCCGGCGACGCAGCTTCAGCACGTCAGCGGCAATGAGTCGTAGGTCGAACATCAGGATCCCTCCATGCGGGTTGTCATCGTCAGGAAGCGGTCTTCCAGCGAGGTTGCGACCGGGGTCACCCGCTCCACGGCCACGCCGTGGTCGAGCAGGCGCCGCAGCAGCTCGGTCACGATCTCGCGATCGACCGGTGCTTCGGGGCTGAGGGTCACGCGCAGGCTGCCCTCGTGGCCGCTCGCCCGGGTCACCCCGGGCACCGCGGCCAGCACGTGAGCCGCCTCGACCGGGCTGTGGCAGACGATGTCGATCGCCCGCGGCCCGCCGCGCACCAGCTCGTGGATCGAGCCCTGGGCGACGACCCTGCCCTGGTCCACGATCGCCGCGACGTCGCACGTCTTCTCCACCTCGTCGAGCAGGTGCGAGGACAGCAGCACCGTCCGTCCCTCTCCCACGAGCTCGCGGGTCAGGCGGCGGAACTCGAGAATGCCGGCCGGATCGAGCCCGTTCATCGGCTCGTCCAGAATCAACAGCTCGGGGTCGGCCAGCAGGCAACGCGCGATGCCGAGGCGCTGGCGCATGCCGAGCGAGTACGCCTTGACGCGGTCGTCGGCACGCGCCGCGAGCCCGACACGCTCAAGCGCGCCGTCGATGCGTGCGTACGCGCTTCGATCCCGGGCGGCGGCGTGCACCTCCAGGTTCTCGCGCCCCGTCAGATGCGGGTGAAAGCGCGGCTCCTCGATGATCGCGCCGACGCGAGCGAGCGCCGCGACACGCCCGGCGGGCAGGTCGTGGCCAAGCAGGCGCATGCGCCCGGCCGACGGCTCGGCGAGGCCGAGCAGGAGCCGGATCAGGGTCGTCTTGCCAGCGCCGTTCGGCCCGAGAAAGCCGAACGCTGAGCCGCGCGGGACTTCGAGATCGACGCCCCCGAGCGCCGCTCGCGTCCCGAACCGCTTGCCAAGACCGACCGTTTGCACGGCGAGAGACTGGGGTTCGATGAGGGGAATTGAGGTCATGGGACGACGGTACGGGTGGCCGCCGGTGCGCGCCTCGGGCGGCAGGCGGAACGTCATCCCCCCAACCGGATGAGATGCACCGCCCGGCTCATCCGCTCGAATGAGCCCGGTCGCTCCGGGGCCGGTGCGACCCAGCAGAGTGCCGCAGCGCCATCACAGGGGGCGTCTCCGCTTCGGCTCCCTTGACGCTCGCTGTGGACGACGTGCGGGCACCTCGTCAGCCGCGAGGGAGACGCTCGCTGGCGTGCGAGAGCAGCAGTTCCGGGACGCCCGCCGATACCCGGGACGGGCAGATCCGGTGCCCGTAGGGAGAACAAGCTCGGGCCGTTGACTGCGATGCAGCCGCCCTCTTAGGCTGGCGCTGAGCGGACCGATAGCCGCGAGCAGGTCCCTGACCAACGCAGCGAGACTTACGGAATGCGCGCAACGCAACCGCGAACCCAGGCCCGGGCGGACCAAGAGCTCGCCGGGCACGTATGGCTTGAGCACAGGGACGCCGTGAGGCAGCGGGAGGGGCCGTAGCGGGCGGCGTGATTCGCCACGGCGATTTAGTCACGTCCGCCTGAACCAAGGTGAACCAGGCAGAGCGAGAGGAGACAGACGTGGAAGCATCGGCAGCGTCGCTGTACGACCGACTAGGCGGTATCTACAGCATCGCGACCGTCGTCGACGACTTCATCGACCGGATCATGGTCGACGAGCGGCTGAACGCGAATCCGCGCGTCGACGAGGCACACCACCGCGTCCTGCCGCCGGGGTTCAAGTACCTGGTGACTGAGATGCTGGCCGAAGCGGCCGGAGGTCCACAGAGGTACACGGGTCGCCCAATGGAGGAGAGCCATCGCGAGATGCGGATAACGCCGGACGAGTGGCGCGCGTTCATGGAGGACCTCAACCAAACGCTCGACAAGTTCGACGTGCCGGGGCAGGAACGCTCCGAGGTCGTCGCCATCGTCGAGAGCACACGCGAGGACATCGTCGTCGAACCGACCCCCGGGTCGAGACAGCCGGCTTGAGGGTCCTGATGGCGCCAGGCTGCTGATGGTCGCTCACGCCTGCAGTCGTATCGCGAGTCGCATGGAAGAGCGTCATGGGAACGGGCCGGCGAGCGAACTCGGCGGGACCACGCTGCGGTGCACCGCGGTACCGCAATCGGGCGCAAACGATCACGCCGCTACTGCGGCGACGCGTGAGTGCCCTAGACGACGCGCAGTCGTCTCGGCCGGCGTTGAGTCCGTGCCCCGCTTGCCGCCGGAAGCGAGCGTCTCCGATCACCGCCACGTAGCTGAGCGCCTGCAGGAAGGCACGTGGGTAACGCCTGTCACCGACGTTGAGCCCCGCGCCCGCGCAGACGACGAAGGCGACTGCCTCCACGACGAGCTCCTCGTGCTGCTTTGCGAGTCCCGCCTGGCGGCCAACCAGGGCGTGGGCCAGCTCATGCACGAGCACCGACACCCGGCCGTTCGCCGCCAAGCGGTCCGCGACCAGAATGCGCCGCTTCCGGTGGTCGCAGAGCCCGTCGAGGTGTTGGAGCTCGCGGTAGGCGACCCGGTAGCCGAGCTCGCGGGCGAGCGCCTCGAGCGGCGCTAGCAGCCCGGCGTGCGAGTGGCCCTCCACCGGTGCGCGGGCCGGCGCCAGCGGCGCCGGCTCAATTCCGGGCAGCGGCTCGGTCTGGGAGACGTCGAACACGTGCACCGGGCGGAAGAACAGCCGCGTCTCGCCAGGCTCGTCGCCGTCCTCGTCGCGCTGCTTGACCCGCACCGGGGCGAGGATCGCGATGCCGCGCTCGCCCTTGCGGACGCAGCGGCCGAGCCGAAGCCACGCCTTGAAGCCGGCCACGTGGGTCGCTGTGAAGCCGCGCCGGCCGGTCTCGTGCGCGATCAGCAGCGTGTTGTGGAAGCTGTACGAGTGGAATGACGCGCGAGCGCGCAGCCACGCCCGCCAGCCCTCCGAGCTGAGCAGGGCGCGTGTCGCCTCGGCGAGCCGTTCGCGGTCGCGGCGGCGGCGCTCATCGCGCTCGGCCTGGCTGAGCTTTCGCTTCGGTCGGGCCATCAGGCCCTCCTTTCGCGGAGCGGCCCCGCCCGGGCGCGGGGCCTGTCCCCGCCCTCCACGCGCCCGCAGGGTGCGAAGCTCAGCCGGGCAGCAGGACCCGCGCCGCTACGGCAGGACGATCGGCGGTCAGCCCAGCCGGCCGCTGGCGTCACCGGCGCCAGGTCTGGCGTGTGCCCAGCCCCCCGCGGGCAGCCGGTCGGCGTCGCGGATCTAGATGACGTGCCTCACGACATCTAGACGCTCGCCTTCCTCCAAAGCCTCTGATCAGCAGTCCAGGGGGCTCCTGCTTCGCTGGGCTGAACGAGAGCCCGGCCGACGGCGCCCGGGACTTCTGGGTCTCGTCCATCGCGACAGCGCCGCTCGCCTAACGCGGCGCGCCTGCTTTGCCTCATTGCGACAGCGACGGTGCTCGAGCTCACTCCGATCGGCAGCTGCGCGCGCCGGCGTCTCCTCCGCCCGGTAGGGCGCGGTCATCCACAGCCTGGTCTTCCGATCGGCGGTGATCGAAGCAGGGCTCCACCCCCAGGGCTTTCGCCACGAGCTCGCCAGTGTCGGCGTCGTAGCCGGCCACCTGGGGCGCCGTGAGCTGGTTTGCGGGACATCTGCTGCCCGGCGCGCGCTTGGCGCCCTTGACCGCAAACGACTGAGGCGGGTACCTCATGTCCGTCGACAGGGTGAGCGTCCCGCGCGCGACCACCTGGGCCAGCTTGTCCGTCGCCGGGTCGCCGGCCTCGGCGCCGGGCGCCGCAGCCGGCTCCTCTCCGGAATCGCCGCCGCCACAAGCGGCCGGCAAGAGGCTGATGAGCGCTGCGACGACGGCGAAGCGACCTACGTGGACGAGCCTCTCAGGGTCCAGGTCCTGATCTTCGACTCCCTCCCGCGCACGTCGAGCTCGCCCACGAAGGAGAGGTCGTGCGGTGGATTCAGCAGGGCGTCGCGCGTCGACTCCGCCACGAGGATCGACCGGCCGGTTGCCTTCGTCATCGCCTCGAGGCGCGACGCGGTGTTCACCGTGTCCCCGTGGACCGTGTACTCGAGCTGCCGCGGCGAGCCGACATTCCCCGACATGAAGTACCCGCTGTTCAGCCCGATGCCCATCGCGAAGCCGTCGCCCAAGCCGTGCTCGCGGAGCCAGCGGTTGAACCGCGGGAGTCGCACTTCGAGCATCTCGCGCGCCGCGGCGAGGGACCGGTCGGCGTGGTCCTCGGTCGGGATGGGTGCGCCGAAGACGGCGAGGATGCCGTCGCCCTGGTAGCCCACGAGAGTGCCTCCCCGTCCAAAGATCGCATCGATCATCTCGCTGAAGTACTCGTTGAGCAGCTCGATAACGCGCTGGGGTGCGGTCGACTCGCTGAACGAGGTGAAGCCCCTGAGGTCGGTGAACATCACGGTCCCGAGGTCGCGAGTCCCACCGAGGCGGAGATCGTCGTTGGTCCGCTCCAGGACCTCGTCCACCACGTGCTCCGGCACGAATCGCGCGAAGACGCCGCGCAGGCGCTCGCGCTCGAGCTCGTGGAGGCGCTTCTTCGTGAGGCCAGCGCTGATCCGTGCACGAAGCAGCACCGGATCGAATGGCTTCGGCAGGTAGTCGTCCGCTCCGATCTCGATGCAACGGACGACGCTCTCGGTGTCGTCGACGCCCGAGATCATGATCACCGGAACATCCTGCAACGCGGGGTCGCCCTTCACGTGCTCCAGTACCGAGACGCCGTCGAGCTCAGGCATGACAATGTCGAGCAGGACGACGTCGCACGGATCGTCGTGGAGCAACTCCAGCGCTTCGACGCCGTTCTCCGCGCAGCGCACGCGGTGCCCCTCGCGTTCCAGGCTGCGGGTCAGGAGCATGCGGTTGACGCGGTCGTCGTCGACCACGAGAACGCGCCCGCCGGCGAGATCAGTGCCCATCGACCCCTCCCGCCGTGCGCGCCGTCGACAGCGCCGAGCGCGCCCGCTCCCACTCCTGGTCGGCTCGATCCAGCAGTGCCGCCGCGGCATCGAGCCGGCCCTCGCGGGCGAGCGCTTCAAGCTCCCGGCAGAGCTCCGCGAACGGCTGTGCCCCGAAGGTCGCGCCGCTCGACTTCAGGGTGTGCGCCGTCCGGCGGGCCGCCTCGGCGTCCCCTCGCTCGACGGCGCCGTGAAGCGTCGCCATCTGGGCGGCCGCGTCGTCGAGGAACATCTCCACGAGCTCGCGTACGGCCTCGCGACCTTCGTCACCGCCTCCGAGCGACGAGACGAGCTTCCCGAGCGCGGCGTCGTCGAGCGCGGCGTCTGCGCGCGCCGGCCGGCAACGCGCCAGCGCGCGAGACAACTCCTCGGGGCGGATCGGCTTGGAGAGGTAGTCGTCCATACCCGCCGCGAGGCACTCGTCGCGGTCGCCCTCCATGGCGTTCGCCGTCATCGCGATGATCCTCGGAGCGTCGCTCGAGCCCCGGCGCTCGCGGATCTGCCGCGTGGCCTCGAGGCCGTCAAGCTCCGGCATCTGGACGTCCATGAGCACGACGTCGTACCTCTCGCGCTCGAGGGCATCGAGCACCTCGCGCCCGTTTTCGACGACGTCGGCGTCGTAGCCGAGCCTTCTGAGCAGCGCGAGAGCCAGCTGCCTGTTGACCGCATTGTCCTCGGCCACCAGCAGACGCAGGTCCACCACGGCCGATCTCGAAACATCCTCCTGGGGGCCGGGCGCGGAAACCGGTGCCGTGCGGGGGGCGAGCACCCTGACGAGCGCGTCATGCAGCTGCGAGCTCTTGACCGGCTTCACGAGCTGCGCCGCGAACTCTCTTGCCCCGCGTGCCTCGGCCAGACGGCCCATCGACGTGAGGAGCAGGAGCGGCAGGGCCCCCTGGTCCCGGTAGCGGCGGATCTCGCGCGCAAGCTCGAGGCCGTCCATCTCGGGCATCTGCATGTCGAGCACGGCGACATCGAATTGATCGCCGCGGCGGACGCGGGCCAGCGCGTCCGTAGGCCGCTCGACGACCTCCACGAGCATCTCCCACGACTCCGCGAGGCGCCTCACGATCTCCCGGTTCGTGGCGTTGTCGTCGACGAGCAGCAGATGCTTGCCCGCGAGCGGAGCCTCGTCGTGCGCCGGGCGCGGCGGCGCGGCGGCCGCTCGCGCGACGATCTCGAACTGGAACGTCGAGCCCCGGCTCTCCTCGCTCTCCGCCGAGAGCGTGCCGCCCATCAGGTCCGCCAGTCGCTTCGAGATCGCAAGACCCAGCCCGGTGCCGCCATAGCGCCTAGTCGTCGACGCGTCCACCTGGCTGAACGGCTCGAACAGGCGGTGCATCCGCTCCGCCGGAATCCCGATGCCGGTATCCCGGACGGAGAAGCGCACCCGGCGCAGGTCACCGCCCGCGTCCTCGGCCGTGACGGCCAGGACGACCTCCCCGGCCTCGGTGAACTTGACTGCGTTCGCGAGCAGGTTGCCAAGCGCCTGCTTCAGCCGCGTCGCGTCGCCGACGATCGCGGCCGGCACGCCGTCGTCCACGAGGCACCCCAGCTCGATCTCCTTCTTGGAGGCGGACACGGCGACGAGATCGAGCGCGCTCTCGGCACATGCGCGGATCTCGACGGAACCCTCCTCGAGCTCAAGCTTCCCTGCCTCGATCTTCGAGAAGTCGAGGATGTCGTCGATGATCCGCATCAGGGCCTCCCCACTCGTGCGGATCACCTCGGCGAAATCGCGCTGCTCGTCGGTGAGCTCGGTGTCCAGCAGCAGCCCGCCCATCCCGATCACCGCGTTCAGCGGCGTCCGGATCTCGTGGCTCATCGTCGCGAGGAAGCCGCTCTTCGCCTGATTCGCCGCCTCGGCGTCCTCGCGCGCGCTGAGAAGCTCGGTGATGTCGTGGTAGAGCACGAGAAACCCGGTTCGCTCACCGTCGACCACGAGCGGCACCGTCAGGATCTCGACGTCGACGAGCACGCCGTCCTTGCGCGCCCGCCGGGCGATCACGTGCGCGAGGCCGTGATCCTCGGCATGACGCTGGACCGCCATGCTCTCCTCCCGCAAGTCCTCGGTGGGGAACAGCAGATCGCGCAGCGGCCGGTCGATGGCCTCCCCGTACTCATAGCCAAACAGCCGCTCGGCCGCAGGGTTCCAGGACAGGACGCGGTTGTCCATGTCGAGCGTGACGATCGCGACCGGGCTCAGCCGGTGGAGCTCCTGGTAGTACGCCTTTTGCCGGGCGAGCTCGGCCTGGCTGTCGAGCAGCGCCTGCTCGGCTGCCTTTCGCTCGGTGACGTC
>JBKGUS010000328.1:0-5053 GCA_046462295.1 Thermoleophilaceae bacterium
GGCGCCGCGACCTGATCGTCTTCGATCAGCGCGGCACGGGCCGCTCCGGGTTGCTCCGGTGCCCGTCGCTCGAGAGCTCGAACCTGTTCGAGGCCGGGGTCGCGGCCGGACGGTGCGCCCGCCGGCTCGGCGCGCGCCGGCACCACTACACGAGCCGCGCGTCGGTGGAGGACATCGAGTCGATCCGGCGCGAGCTCGGAATACCGCGGATCACGCTGTACGGGACGTCGTACGGGGCGAAGGTCGCGCTCGGCTACGCGCTCACCTACCCCGGAAACGTCGAGCGGCTCGTGCTCGACTCCGTGGTCGAGGCCGGCGGCCAGGACCCGCTCTACCGCCCGTCGCTCGCGGCCACGCCGCGCATCCTGCGCGCCCTCTGCCGTTCCCGCTGCCGCACCTTCACGCGCGACCCGCTGGCCGACCTGCACACCCTCGTCCGCCGGATGGCGGTGCGGCCGCTGCGCGGGTACGTGGTCGACCGGCGCGGCAGGCGCGGCCCGGCCCGCCTCACGAGCGGCGAGCTGTTCCTCATCCTGCTGAGCGGCGACTTCGATCCGGCGCTCCGCGGCGCCTTCCCGGGCGCGGTTCGGGCGGCCCTCGATGGCGACACGGCGCCGCTCCTTCGCCTCGAGCGGCGCGCGTTCTCAGTTGCTGAGCCACCGCCGCCGCATGTGTTCAGCGCCGCGGTGTTCACCGCCACGACGTGCGAGGAGAGCGCGCTCCCGTGGCCGCGCACCACGCCGCCCGACCCGCTCGAGCGGCGCCAGCACGCCGAGGCGGCGGTCAGCTCGGCCCCGAGCAGCACCTTCCTGCCGTTCGACCGCGGCGCGGCGCTCGAGAACGACCTGCTGCGGCTCTGCGACCGGTGGGCGGCCACCCCGGCCGAACCTGCCTTCGGCCCCGGCCCGCTGCCCGACGTGCCGGTGCTCCTGATCGAAGGTGAGGACGACATGCGGACGCCCGTCGAGAACGCGGGCCGGGTTGCCGGCCTGTTCCCGCAGGCGCAGCTGGTGGTGGCGTCGGCGACCGGGCACTCGGCGCTCGGCGCGGACCCGTCCGGCTGCACGGCGCGCGCCCTGGCGCGCTTCTTCCGCGACCAGCCGGTAGCAGGGGTCTGCGGGCGCGTGCCGCGGCCGTTCCCGGCGCTGCCGCCCCCACCGCGGCGGCTCGGGAAGCTGCCGCCGCTGCGCGTGGTGGCGCAGACGCTGAACGACGTGAGCCATGACGCCCTGTCCCAGATCATCGTCGAGCCGGACGACCCCGACCTGGCCCGCGGCGGCGGCCTGCGTGGCGGGCGGTATCGGATCGACGGGCGCTCCACCCTGCACCTGTCGCGGCTGGCGTTCGTGCCGGGCGTGCGGGTCACCGGGTTCGTCAGGCGTTTCGAGGACGCGCGGCAGGCCGGGCGGCTCGTCGTTCGCGGGCGCGTGCGTGGCGCTCTGCGCGTGTCCGGGCGCCGGCTCGTGGGACGGCTCGGTGGGCGGAGAGTGGCGGGGAGCCTCGGCGCTCCTCCCGGCGGCGTGCCGGCTCAGGCGCCCGCCGCCCGGATGCATGGCCTGCCCTAGGCGGCCCGCCGCTCGGCCACGACGGCGCCGCCGCGGTCCGGCACCAGCGTGATCGCCCTTCGTTTGATCCGCTCGGGACGCGGATCGGCCGCGCGCAGGTCGAGGCGACGCGCGAACTCTCGCAGCACGACGCTCATCTCGAACAGCGCGAAGCTCGCCCCGAGGCAGCGCCGCACGCCGCCGCCGAAGGGGATCCACGTGTAGGTCCCCGCGGGCCGCTCGAGGAACCGCTCCGGGCGGAACGCGAGCGGATCGGGATACACGTCCGGGCGCCGGTGCACGAGGTAGATGCAGGGCGCCAGGTTCACGCCGGCGGGCAGCAGCCGGCCGCCGATCTCCATCGGCTCGGTCAAGCGCCGCAGCACGAGCGCGAGGATCGGTCGCAGGCGCAGCGTCTCCTTGCAGACGGCGTCGAGGTACTCGTCGTCGTCCTCGCGCACCCGCGCGAGCTTGTCGGGGTGCCGCACCAGCCGCTCCACGGCCCAGGCGAGGGCCGAGGCGGTCGTCTCGTGGCCGGCCACCAGCAGGGTCATCAGCTCGTCGCGCAGCTCCACGTCGCTCATCGGGCTGCCGTCCTCGTGGCGCGCCTGGAGGAGCAGCGATAGCACGTCGTCCCGCTCGGCCAGGTCGGGTGCGCCGCGGTGGCGGTGGATCTCCTCGTAGATGAGCTCGTCGGCGGGGTCGATCACACGCCGGAATAGTCCTCGCTCGGCGATCCGTTGCGGGCCCAGCGCGGCCATCATCGCCATCCGGCGCGGCCTGGAGCCCCACTCGAACGCCCTGCTCAGGGTGTCGCTCAGCCGCGCGCGGCGGGAGTGGTCCTGGACGCCGAAGACCGTGCGCAGGATCACCTCGAGCGTGATCCGCTGCATCGCCGGGCGCACGGCGTGCGGCTCGCCGAGCGGCCAGCGGTCGATCTCGGCGCGCGCCACCTCGGCCATCGTGTCCTCATAGCTCCGCATGCGCTCGCCGTGGAACGAGGGCAGCATCAGCTTGCGCTGCGACATGTGGGCGGCCTCGTCGAGGAGCAGCACGGAATGGTGGCCGAGGATCGGCAGCAGCACGACGTTCGCCTCCCCCGCGTGCAGGACGCGCGGGTCGCCGGTGAACACCTCCTTCACGGCGTCGGGATGGGCGAGGAAGACCCAGGTTCCCTCGTTGGCGATGCGCAGCGTGAACATGTCGCCGTAGCGGCGCCGGCAGTCCTCGAGCATCGCGCCGGGACGGGCGATCCAGCGCATCGTCTGGAGCGGGCGCGGGGTGGACGGGCCGGGCGGGAGCTCATGGCGGGCCTCCCCGTGCGCGGGAGCGCTATACGCCGGAGTCACGCCAGGCGCTTCCCGAGCAGCTCGGCGTGCGCGGCCACCTCGGCGGCGAACGCCGGGAAGTCCTTCGCGTAGATCTGGTGCGGTCCGTCGCAGAGCGCCGCCTCGGGATCGTCATGCACCTCGACGATGATGCCGTCCGCTCCCGCGGCCGCCGCCGCCCGGGCGAGCGGGCCGACGAGTCGCCGGTCGCCCGTGGCGTGCGATGGATCGACTATCACCGGAAGGTGGGTGTGGAGCTTCAGCCACGGCACCGCGCCGAGGTCCAGCGTGAACCGCATGGCCGTCTCGAACGTGCGGATGCCCCGCTCGCACAGCACGACGCGCTCGTTGCCCTCCTTGAGCACGTAGTCGGCCGCCATGAGGAGCTCGTCGAGCGTCGACGACAGGCCGCGCTTGAGGAGCACCGGCTTGTCGAGCTTGCCGACCACCTCGAGCAGCCCGTAGTTCTGCATGTTGCGCGCGCCGACCTGCACCACGTCCACGACCTCGGCGAAGCGGTCGACGTGCTGCGCCGAGGTGAGCTCGCTCACGACCGGCAGGCCGGTCTCGGCGCGCACCTCGGCGAGGATCGCGAGCCCCTCGTAGCCGAGTCCCCGGAACGAGAACGGCGACGTGCGGGGCTTGAAGGCGCCGCCGCGGAGCATCGATGCCCCCGCGGCAGCCACCACCCGGGCGACGGTCTTGGTCTGCTCGGGCGTCTCGACGGTGCAGGGCCCTGCGATGAGGCAGAAGGTGTCGCGTGCCCCGACGCGCCGCCCGTCCACGTCGAAGGCCGTGAGAGCGTGGTGGGAGAGCTCGCTGGAGGCGAGCTTGTAGGGCCGCGAGATCGGAATGACCTGATCGACCCCCGCGAGGCCCTCGAGCCCAAGCTCGCGGACTCCCTCGGGATCGCCGATCGCCCCGATGGCGGTGGTGAGCTCGCCGGGCATGACCTTGGCGTGCACGCCGCGCGCCTCGAGCTTCGCCACGACCGCGTCGATCTCGGCCTGAGTGGCATCGGGTGTCATCACCACCATCACGCCGGTGGGAGGCTAATGGGGACAGCAAGATCGGCGGGCGCACATCGTGACATTGCCCATCCGTCAGGCTAGGCCGATGCGGATCTGGCTGGTGGGGTTCGGCACGGTGGGGCAGTGGCTCGCACGGGCGCTCGCCTCGCAGGCCGAGCGGCTTGCGGCGCAGTACGGCGTGGACGTCACCGTGGTCGGGATCGCCAACGCGCGCGACGGGTTCGTCCACGCCGACGGGGGCCTCGACCTGCGCTCGGCTCTCGCGCTGGCGGGCGAGCGCCGCCCGATCGCCGAGCTCTCCGGAGCGAGCCACTGTCCCACCGCGCTCGAAGGCCTTCGCGCCACCGAGGCCGACCTGCTCGTGGAGGTCACGGCAAGTCCCGCGACCGACGGCGAGCCGGGCATCTCGCATATACGCGAGGCGCTCGGGCGCGGCATCCCGGTGGTCACGTCCAACAAGTGGCCGGTGGCGCTGCACGGGGTGGAGCTCGCCGAGCTGGCGCGGAGCCGCGGCGTCGCCTTCCGCGCCGAGTCCACGGTGATGTCGGGCACGCCGCTACTGAGCACGCTGGTCGACGGGCTCGCGGGCGCGGTTCCGGTCGGCCTGCGCGGCCTGCTCAACGCCACCGTCAACTTCATCCTCTCCCTGATGGCCGAGGGCCTGTCCTACGAGGAGGCGCTCGGCGAGGCGCAGGCGGCGGGCCTGGCCGAGCGCGACCCCGCCGCCGACGTCGAGGGCCACGACTCCGTGGCGAAGGTGATGATCCTGTCGGCGCTCGTCTTCCGGCGGCAGCTCCGTCTCGACCAGGTCGCCCGCCGCGGCATCGACGCCCTCGCCCAGTCCGAGCTCGAGGAGGCGGCCGCGACGGGAAGGCAGTTGAAGCACGTAGCGACGCTCGAGTTCGCGGGGCGGGAAGGGGCGGGCGAGGTGACCGCTCGGGTGGAGCCCGAGCTGGTCGCGCCGGAGGATCCCTTGGCGCGGATCGAGAACGACGAACGCGCTGGTGTGCCGCGCGATCCCGGTCGGCAAGGTGACCGTGGCCCGGCCCGGAGCCGGCCCCGAGCTCGCCGGCCAGGGCGTGCTCAGCGACCTCATCGCGGTGGCGCGGACCTAAACGCCTCCCACTCGATCGGATCGCCGGACGACGGC